>NZ_JBEUTW010000024.1:0-21495 GCF_040492675.1 Bacillus sp. AP50 | reverse complement strand
TGGAGCAGTAGTATTAACAGCGTTAATCGTATTTCTATCAAGCGTATTAGTATAATAGAAGATTTGTAACAAAAGAAAAAGAGAGGAGAATGAAAGATATGAAAGAGCAAGTATTACAAGTAACAAAAGGTGACTTCGTAGGATCAGCAAGTGGAGCGGTAGTATTAACAGCATTAATCGTATTTTTATCAAGTGTATTAGTATAATAGAAGTTTTAAATTAAACAAAAAAGGAAGGAGAATGAGGGATATGAACAGTGAACAAGTGTTTCAAGTAACAAAAACAGATTTATTAGGATCCTTAGGTGGAGCGGTAATATTAACATCATTTATTCTATTCCTTGCAAATGTATTAGTATGAGATATATAAATACAATCATTCAAAAAAAATAAAGACTCTAACGTATTAGTAAGTAGTTAATATGTTGGAGTCTTTTTTATATTCTTCTTATATACCCTCAAGTATTAAAGTTACCTCATTATCCAGCATTCATGGCTAATTAAACGCTGCGGTTGAAACTTGATTCAACGAATAATCAAAAATCCACTGAATAAAATCCCGCTTTATTTCAAAGAGAAAAAAGTCGAATTTTATATGTAAGAAAAAAAGAGGAATTTGACAGAAAAGATAGAAAATTTTAAAGGTCAGAATTTGTTAGCTTGCTAACTAATTTCTATTAATTAATGTTGGAAGCGTTTTCGGTTGGTTTTAAGTATGGACCATTTAATCTATTTACAGGGGGATGAAGATATTATGAAACAAAAATCTATGGATACGCTAGCTGCACAAATGGAGGACTTTTTTCCAGTACGTGATGTAGATCATTTGGAATTTTACGTAGGGAATGCAAAGCAATCGAGTTATTATCTTGCGAGAGCGTTCGGATTCAAAATTGTAGCTTACTCTGGATTAGAAACTGGAAACCGTGAAAAGGTATCTTATGTTCTTGTGCAAAAAAATATGCGTTTCGTTGTGTCTGGGGCTTTAAGTAGTGAAAATCGTATTGCAGAGTTTGTAAAGACTCATGGTGATGGCGTGAAGGATGTGGCACTACTTGTTGATGATGTTGATAAAGCATACTCAGAAGCAGTGAAACGTGGTGCCGTCGCAATTGCTCCACCGCAGGAATTAACAGATGAGGACGGTACATTGAAAAAAGCAGTTATTGGTACGTATGGTGATACAATTCATACGCTTGTAGAGCGTAAAAATTATAAAGGGGCATTTATGCCAGGATTCCAAAAGGTAGAATTTAATATTCCATTTGAGGAGTCTGGTTTAATTGCTGTTGATCATGTAGTTGGTAATGTTGAAAAAATGGAAGAGTGGGTTAGTTATTACGAGAATGTTATGGGCTTTAAACAAATGATTCATTTTGATGATGACGATATTAGTACAGAGTATTCGGCGTTAATGTCAAAAGTTATGACGAATGGAAGTCGTATTAAGTTTCCTATTAACGAACCAGCAGACGGAAAGAGAAAGTCACAAATTCAAGAGTATCTAGAATTCTATAATGGAGCTGGTGTACAACATCTTGCTTTATTAACAAGTGATATTGTTAAAACAGTTGAAGCGCTTCGTGCAAATGGGGTGGAGTTTTTAGATACACCTGATACTTATTACGATGAGCTAACTGCACGAGTTGGAAAAATCGATGAAGAAATTGATAAGTTAAAAGAATTAAAGATCTTAGTAGATCGTGATGATGAAGGTTACTTACTACAAATCTTTACGAAACCAATTGTAGATCGTCCGACTTTATTTATTGAAATCATTCAACGCAAAGGTTCTCGTGGATTTGGTGAAGGAAACTTTAAAGCGTTATTCGAATCAATTGAAAGAGAACAAGAGCGTCGCGGAAACTTATAAGATTTGTATCCACCAGCAAAAGTCCCTTTGCTGGTGGAAATTTCATTTTTATAAGGAGGAATCAGGATGAAATTTGTTACATTTCGTCTTCCTTCAAAAGAACTACGGGCTGGATGGCTTGAAGGTGACAAAGTAATAGATATGAATCTTGCTAGTGAAGGGAAAATCCCTTCTTCTATGATGGATTTTTTAGAGAAAGCGGATGAGTATGTAGAAGTAGTGCGGAATATTAAGAATCCAAATAAGGGTATATATGCTTTAGAAGAAGTACAATTGACAGCTGCTCTTCCTAATCCGAGTAGTATTCGAGATTTTTACGCATTTGAACAACATGTAAAAACAGCTCGTGGACGAAGAGGATTAGATGTTGTGCCTGAATGGTATGATATTCCGGTTTTTTATTTTACTAATCATCGTGCTGTAATTGGTTCCGGTGATTTTGTAATTGGTCCGAAAAAGTCTAAACAGCTTGATTATGAGTTGGAGATTGCTTGCGTAATAGGAAGAGAAGGGCGAAATATTTCTCGAGAGCAAGCAGAGGAATATATTTTTGGTTATTGTATTATGAACGACTGGAGTGCGAGAGACTTACAAGCAACAGAAATGAAAGTAGGTCTCGGTCCAGCGAAAGGAAAAGACTTTGCAACTTCATTAGGAGCACATCTCGTTACGAAAGAGGAATTAGACGTTTATCGTAATGGTGATCGATATAATTTAGAAATGACTGCTCATGTAAATGGAAAACTATTATCAAAAGGAAACTTCCAAGATATTTACTATACATTTGCTGAAATGATTGAACGTGCTTCAGAGGACGTTACGTTATATCCAGGAGATGTGATTGGTTCTGGGACAGTAGGAACAGGATGTATTTTAGAACTGGGTACAGAAGAGTGGCTACAAGATGGAGATGTTGTAGAACTGTCGATTACTGGTTTAGGTACACTACGTAATACGATCAAAAAAGAAAAGGAAGCGGGTGATGGGCATGTTTTATCGTCACATGGGAGAACTACCTCATAAACGACATGTACAATTTCGTAAAAAAGATGGGTCGCTTTATCGTGAACAGGTAATGGGAACAAAAGGTTTTTCTGGTACGCAGTCTATTTTGTATCATCATTATATGCCAACAGAAGTAGGTCATTCTGCATTATCGCATTCTTGTCAGTTGCAGTATGAAGAGGATGTTGCTCTTTCTCATCGCCACTTTCGAACGAAAGAAAGTAAAAAAAGTGGTGATGCAATAAGTGGACGGAATTTCATACTTGGAAATGAAGATTTGTTAATTGGAGTAGTGAGTCCAACAGAAAAAATGGATTATTTCTATCGTAATGGTGATGGCGATGAAATGTTATTTGTTCATTATGGAACAGGGAAAATTGAAACGATGTTTGGAACGATTCACTATAGAAAAGGCGACTATGTAACGATTCCAATTGGAACGATTTATCGTGTTATTCCAGATGAAGGAGAGACTAAGTTTCTTGTTGTAGAGGCAAATAGCCAAATTACAACGCCGCGTCGTTATCGAAATGAATACGGACAATTGTTAGAGCATAGTCCGTTTTGTGAAAGAGATCTTCGTGGTCCAGAAAAATTAGAGACATATGATGAAAAAGGCGAGTTTGTCGTAATGACAAAATCAAGAGGCTATATGCATAAACATGTTTTAGGACACCACCCGTTAGATGTTGTTGGATGGGATGGCTATTTATATCCGTGGGTATTTAATGTAGAGGATTTTGAACCAATTACAGGGCGCATTCATCAGCCACCGCCAGTACATCAAACATTTGAAGGACATAATTTTGTTATTTGCTCTTTCGTACCACGTTTATACGATTATCATCCAGAGTCAATTCCAGCACCATATTATCATAGTAATGTTAATAGTGATGAAGTTCTTTACTATGTAGAAGGAAACTTTATGAGTCGCAAAGGTGTGGAAGAAGGTTCTATTACACTTCATCCGAGCGGGATTCCCCATGGACCGCATCCGGGGAAAACAGAGGCAAGTATAGGGAAGAAAGAGACGCTTGAATTAGCTGTTATGATAGACACATTCCGTCCGCTTCGTATTGTAAAACAAGCACATGAAACAGAAGATGAAAAGTATATGTATAGCTGGATTGAACAAGGTTCATATACTGTGAAATAAGTAAAAAAGGCATGCTCTCAATAAGGGGGCATGCCTTTTTCACGGAATCGACATGTATAATAATACCAAAAAAATAATGGAAAGATATATAGAAAGAATAATAAGGATCGTGCATATTCAGAAGAATTTCTACTTGTTTCGACAAAAGTATTGACTAGGAAAAGCGTAATGAGTAAAATAAAAAAGCGAATTAAAAATTTTCAGAAAATTTAAAACTTGGAGGAGTGAAAGATGAAGCAAATTTTTCAAAAGAAGCCAATTGCAAAGTTAATGCATGAAAGTAAGCAAAAAACGTTAGCAAGAACATTGGGTGCGCTAGATTTAACTATGCTTGGAATCGGAGCAATTGTTGGAACTGGTATTTTTGTTCTAACGGGTGTTGTGGCAGCGAAACATTCTGGGCCAGCTATTATATTATCATTTGCGATTGCCGCGTTAGCTTGTGCCTTTGCTGCATTTTGTTATGCTGAATTTGCTTCTTCAGTTCCTGTCTCGGGCAGTGTGTATACGTATACATACGCGACGATGGGGGAAGTGTTCGCATTTTTAATTGGCTGGGACTTAATGCTTGAATATTTACTTGCTACATCTGCTGTAGCAAACGGTTGGTCTGCATATTTTCAATCTTTATTAAAGGGGTTTGGAATTCACATTCCGACTATTCTCTCCTCGGCTCCTGGTACAGGAAAGGGTGGAATAATTGATCTACCTGCAGTTCTAATTATTTTAGTGATGACAGTTCTTTTATCTAGGGGTGTTCGTGAAAGTGCACGAGTAAATAACATTATGGTATTTATTAAAATAGCAGTTGTTCTTATTTTTATCTTTGCTGGTTTTAATTATGTGAAACCTGAAAACTGGACGCCCTTTATGCCATTTGGTTTAGATGGTGTAATGGCTGGAGCGGCTACAGTATTCTTCGCATTTATAGGATTTGATGCAGTTTCAACAGCGGCAGAAGAAGTGAAACGTCCGCAACGTGATTTACCAATTGGTATTATTGCATCGTTATTAATTTGTACAGTTCTTTATATCGTTGTTTCGCTTATTTTGACAGGAATTGTTCCATACGGCCAGCTAAATATATCAGATCCAGTTGCTTTTGCACTTCAATTTATTGGACAAGATGGTTTAGCGGGGGTAATTTCAGTAGGAGCAATTACAGGAATTACAACAGTAATGCTAGTTATGATGTATGGGCAAGTTCGTGTTTCTTATGCGATGAGCCGAGATGGTTTACTGCCGAAGCGTCTTGCTAAAGTTCATCCGAAATTTAAAACGCCATTTTTAAATACATGGACAACGGGGATTATTGCGGCACTGATTTCAGGATTAATAGATTTAAATGTTTTAGCACATCTTGTAAATATGGGGACATTGTCAGCATTTGCACTTGTAGCTGTTGCGGTAATCGTAATGAGAAGAACTCATCCAGACTTACCAAGGGCATTTAAGGCTCCGCTTGTACCATTTTTACCAGCATTAACAGTGATTTTCTGTTTATACTTAATGCTTCAATTATCAGGGACAGCGTGGATTAGTTTTGGGATATGGATGGTTATTGGTATAGCGGTTTACTTCTTATATAGCCGAAAACATAGTGCTTTAAATAATAGTAAAAAAGAAGAAGATGTTGCAAATTTATAAGCGAAAAAATCCATTCTAATTCTGTTAGAATGGATTTTTTTATTTGAAAATTTACATTTTTCTGAACTTGTTATAAGATAATTGTTGGCTAACTAAAGGGGTGGAATGATGAAAAATACGTGGCGTGAGTTAAGGGAGATGGACCGTAACGTATGGATTCGATTTATTGGAGAGACGTTAAATGGAATTGCAATGATGATGTTAATGCCTTTTTTTGCATTATATTTAAAAGATAAGGTAGATTCGTTGTTGGAAGTTGGGGTTATTATGGCGCTTTCTCCAATTGCTGCAAGCTTTGGATCACTTATAGGAGGGAGAATTGCTGACATATATGGAAGAAAGCCTATTATGATATTTTCTATGGCAAGTAATGCATTATTAATGCTCGGTTTTCTATTTATAGAAGGATTTATTCCGTATGCAATTTTATCTATTTTTTTAGGGTTGAGTAATTCTTTATTTCATCCAGCTGCATCAGCTATGGTCGCGGATGTAACGGCACCAGAAAAAAGAACAGAGGCATATGGTTTATTACGAATGGGACACAATATAGGTGCTGCGATTGGTCCGATAATGGGAGCATCAGTAGTTGTGTTGTCAAAGAACCTTGTATTTATTATTGCCTCTTCTACAATGCTATTTTATGCGTTACTTGTATTACTTCTTATTCAAGAGACGATGCCAAAGAGGATAGATAAGGAAGAACATAAAGAAAAGGAATCTGGGGCAGTTTGGAAAATTTTAATGCGAGATAAGGCATTAATGATTTACTTATTAGCAGGTATTATCATTTCGATGGGGTTTTCTCAAACGGAAGGCATGCTGCCACTACATTTTGATAATGAAATGAAGCGTATTTTTGGAACGAATAATCCATATCCATATTTAATGGCGTTAAACGGACTATTAGTTGTTTTATTCCAGTTTCAAATTTCAAAATGGGCTACGGACAAACCAGTCGGGAAGACGATGTTATATGGTGCATGTTTATTCGGGATTGGATTATTTTTTATAGGGTGGTTACCGAAGTGGTTTGGAGAATTTAATACAAATGCTACAATTATTTTAATAACACTACTGTTCGTTTATGCTATATATACGTTAGGTGAGATGATTATGTCGCCTGTACAGATGACATTTGTAGCAAATTTGGCCCCTGAGCATTTGAGAGGGACTTATATGGGAGCTGCAAGTTTGCAGTGGATTACAGGAAGCGCATTTGGTCCACTTTTGGGAGGTTTTTTATTAGATCGATTACTTGGTCACTTTCTATTTACAATTTTAGCTGTAGGATGTGTAGTTGCAGGTATTGTATATGTTTCTTTAGATCGCCTTGTGGAGCAAAGGCAAAAAGACACACTAACCAAACAATCTTCTTAGTGAATAGGTGATATACACAAAAAAGGGGATTTCTACATATTTTAGGTACATAACTAGATTAGATTGCCATTTTATTTTGTGTAGCTATATAGAAAATGAAATGAAAAACCAATAAGTGATGTTATTTAATTATTTATGGAAGTTACATTTTATTTCAAATAGGAACTACCTATTTTTATAAAAAGTGCTAAAATAGAAAAATGAAAACAATTGGTTAGGGTGATTTCATTGACGAAAATTAAATTAGGTTTATTATATGGTGGAAAATCAGCTGAGCATCAAGTTTCGCTACAGACGGCTCTTGCTGCTATTAAAGCGTTAAATCAAGATAAATTCGAGATTCATCCAATTTATATTACAGAACAAGGTCAATGGGTACGCGGTGAGCGTATTGAAGGCGAAGTAACAGATGTTGAAGCTTTAAAAATGAGCGGTGCAGAAAATGCGATTTCTCCGTTATCATTAAGTACAGAAATTATCCCATCTGCAGCTTCTGAGGAGAATGCTATTGACGTTATTTTCCCATTACTACATGGACCAAACGGTGAAGATGGAACGGTTCAAGGACTATTAGAATTAATGAATATCCCTTATGTAGGAAATGGTGTTCTAGCATCATCTGCTGGTATGGATAAAGTTGTTATGAAAAACATCTTTGCAGAGGCTGGTTTAAAACAAGCAAAATATGCATCCTTCATTCGTAGTGCATGGGAAAAAAATCGTGAGGAAGCTTATTCTAAAGTAGAAGATAAGTTAGGATATCCTTGCTTCGTAAAACCAGCGAACCTTGGTTCAAGTGTTGGTATTAATAAGTGTAAAAATCGTGAAGAACTTGAGGATGCATTTGTAGAGGCATTCCAATTTGATCGCAAAATTATTGTAGAAGAAAATATTGTAGGTCGTGAAGTAGAAGTTGGGGTACTAGGTAATGATGAGCCGAAATGTTCAGTTGTAGGTGAAATCGTTCCGAAAAAGGACTTCTATGATTATAAGTCGAAATATATCGATGGTGATACGGCGCTAATTATTCCAGCTGAAATGACAGAAGAAGAATCTAATGTAATTAAGCGTGATGCAATTATTGCATTCCAATCATTAGACGGTGCAGGTTTAACGCGAGCTGATTTCTTCTTAACGAAAGATGGAGAAGTGTATATTAACGAAGTAAACACAATGCCAGGATTTACACCGTTCAGTATGTTCCCTCTATTATGGCAACATACTGGGTTACCGTATCCAGAATTAATCGAAGAGCTAATTCGTTTAGCGATTGAACGTCACGAAGAAAAACAAAAAATTAAATATACAATCTAACAAAAAAGGAGGAAGCACTATTCGTAGGAATAGTGCTTCCTCTATGTAAGGAGCGTTTCTATATGATAAAGCGAATGTTAAAGCAAGTGGAACAGATGGTAAATGGTACTGGATTAGCAGAGCAATATGAGGGAATTACTATTCAAGGCGTGTCTATTGATACAAGAAAAATTGAAAAAGGAAACTTGTATGTTCCGATTCAAGGGGAGCGCTTTGATGGACATGCTTTTGTAGATAAAGCTGTTGAAAATGGAGCTGTGGCTACATTATGGATGAAAGATGTAGCGAATCCACCTGAGAATCTTCCGGTTATTTTTGTGGAAGACACGCTATCCGCATTGCAAATGTTAGCGAAAAACTATCGTGATCAATTGGATGTTAAAGTTGTAGGTGTAACGGGTAGTAACGGTAAAACATCTACGAAAGATATTGTAACAAGTCTTCTTGCGACTAAATTCAAAGTGCAAAAAACAGAAGGGAACTTCAATAACCATATCGGATTACCTCTTACCATTTTAAACTTAGAAGAAACTACAGAAGTAGCAGTATTAGAGATGGGTATGTCAAGCCGAGGCGAAATTGAATTCTTATCTAAGTTAGCTCGTCCTAATGCAGCTATCATTACGAATATTGGTGAGGCACATTTAATGGATTTAGGATCTCGTGAGGCAATTGCTGAAGCGAAATTAGAAATTGTTACAGGGTTACAAGAAGGTGGCGTGTTCGTATATAACGGAGATGAGCCTTTATTAACGAATCGTGTTCCTGAAATGAATTTAGCAACAGAAACGGTTACGTTTGGTGATGCAAGAGCAAACGATTATTATCCAACGACTGTAACATTACAAGCAACTGGGACACATTTCAAAATGAATAGAGATGAAAATATTTCATTCTACTTACCGGTGTTAGGAAAACATAATGTGTATAATACACTTGCTTCAATGGCAATTGCGAAACATTTTGGTGTAACGTGGGAAGAGATGAAAGAAGGTTTAGTAACACTTCAAATGACGGGCATGCGTATGGAAATTGTGAAAACAAATAGTGGTTTAACAATTATCAACGATGCTTATAATGCAAGTCCGACGGCTATGGAAGCAGCATTCCATTTAATGAATGGTTTAGATGGTTTTGCTAAAAAAATCGTTGTGCTCGGTGATATGTTAGAACTTGGAGATCAAGAAGTACAGTTCCATTATGAGGTAGGAAAATTAATCGATCCAGCAAAAATCTCGCATGTATTCACATACGGTAGATTAGGGGCTCAAATTGCTGAAGGAGCGAAAATTAATTTCCCTAATGAACGTGTAAAGGCGTATGATAATAAAGAAGAGTTAGTAAAAGATTTACAAGCAGTAGTCGATGTGAAAGATGTTGTATTAATAAAAGCATCTCGCGGTATGAAATTAGAAGAAGTAATTACGATGTTGAAATAATTGGTGTATATAAATAGGGATGATAGTTACGAAAATAGAAGAAACTTATAATAAGCGCTTACAGTAAATATAAAAAAATAAAAGTGAAGAAAAAAACTCTGAATATGAAAATAAGGTAACAGTTGGGTTTGCTTTTTACACATACAAAACTTATAATTGATAAAGTGTAATAACGTTTAGAAGTATTTTCGTGAAGAATATACGCCCGTTTATATACGTGAGCATTCAGGAAAAGGGCTTTTCCGCAAATTCGGAAAACGCCTTTTTTTAAATGATAAGTATAGGATAGAAAAGGAGAAGTAACATTGACAACATTTCGAGAATTAGGATTAAGTGATTCTTTACTGCAATCTGTTGAAAGTATGGGCTTTGAAGAGGCTACACCAATTCAAGCTGAAACAATTCCACATGCATTGCAAGGTAAAGATATTATTGGGCAAGCGCAAACAGGTACAGGGAAAACAGCAGCATTCGGATTACCACTATTAGATAAAGTGGATACACATAAAGAATCGGTTCAAGGTATTGTTATCGCGCCAACGCGTGAATTAGCAATTCAAGTTGGAGAAGAATTATACAAAATTGGTAAGCATAAACGTGTTCGCATTTTACCAATTTATGGTGGTCAAGATATTAACCGCCAAATTCGTGCTCTAAAAAAACACCCACACATTATTGTTGGTACGCCGGGTCGTATTTTAGATCATATTAACCGTAAAACACTTCGTCTGCAAAACGTAGAGACAGTTGTTCTTGACGAAGCGGATGAAATGTTAAACATGGGCTTCATTGAAGACATTGAAGCAATTTTAACAGATGTGCCAGAAACACATCAAACATTACTATTCTCAGCGACAATGCCGGATCCAATCCGCCGTATTGCTGAGCGTTTCATGACTGAGCCTCAACACATTAAAGTAAAAGCAAAAGAAGTAACAATGCCAAACATTCAGCAGTTCTATTTAGAAGTGCAAGAAAAGAAAAAGTTTGACGTGTTAACACGCTTATTAGATATTCAATCTCCAGAGCTTGCAATCGTATTCGGTCGTACAAAGCGTCGTGTTGATGAATTATCAGAAGCATTAAACTTACGTGGTTATGCTGCAGAAGGTATTCACGGTGATTTAACTCAGGCGAAACGTATGTCTGTATTACGTAAATTTAAAGAAGGTTCTATTGAAGTTCTTGTTGCAACAGACGTTGCTGCACGTGGTCTTGATATTTCAGGCGTAACGCACGTATATAACTTCGATATTCCACAAGATCCAGAATCATACGTTCACCGTATCGGTCGTACTGGTCGTGCAGGTAAAAAAGGTATTGCAATGCTATTTGTAACACCACGTGAATCGGGACAATTAAAAAATATCGAGCGTACAACAAAACGTAAAATGGACCGTATGGATGCACCGACACTTGACGAGGCATTAGAAGGTCAACAACGTTTAATCGCTGAAAAGCTTCAAAGCACAATTGAAAATGAAAACTTAGCATACTACAAGCGTATTGCAGAAGAAATGTTAGAAGAAAATGACTCTGTAACAGTAGTAGCTGCTGCTTTAAAAATGATGACTAAAGAGCCGGATACAACTCCGATCGCTTTAACATCAGAACCACCTGTTGTTTCAAGAGGCGGCGGTTCTAAAAAACGCGGCGGTAACGGAGGCGGATACCGTGATGGTAACCGTAATCGTAGTCGTGATGCACGCGGCGGTGGCGATGGACGTAATCGTGACCGTAACCGTGATGGACGTAATCGTGACGGAAACCGTGATCGCAATCGTGATGGTGGTAGTCGTGGTCGTAGAGGTGAAGGCCAAGGTCGCCCTGGTTCTTCAAATGGACGCGGCGAAAGAAAACATCATAGCCGTCCACAAGCTTAATAAAAAAAAGAGAATGCCCTTTGCGGGCATTCTCTTTTTTTATTTCTATAATTGTGCATACTACATAATAGTTATGATAGAAAAGGGGCTGTTATATGCTTGTAAGGCTTGGTTACGTTGCGATGAGTGTACATTTGAAGAATGCATCTCCATCTCAAACGATGACGTATGCACAGTTTCAGAAATTAGATGATCGTGCTGCTGCAATTCGTAAACTTGAAAGAATTGCTAATTCCAATTTAGAAAATTGTTTACGTTTATTAAAGCATAATAAAGGGCATGACATATCTTTCTTTCGGCTCAGTTCAAAGCTCATTCCTTTAGCGAATCATGAGGAATTGCTAGAGTGGAACTATATTCGTCCTTTAAAAGAAAATTTAAAAAAACTAGGTGAATATGCAGTTCATATGAATATGAGAATTGATTTCCATCCAGATCATTTTGTTGTACTAAATTCACCTGAGGAGAGTGTTTTTAAACAATCTGTAAAAACATTGCAGATGCACAAAAAATTATTAAAAGGCATGGGGATTGAACATAAGCAACGATGTGTACTGCATGTCGGAGGAGGATATAAAGATAAAGAACTTGCATTAGAGCGCTTTATAGAGAATTGGTCTAATGTCCCAAGGGGTATTCAAGAAATGATTATATTAGAAAATGATGATACAACCTTTACGTTAGAGGAAACATTATATTTAGGAGAAAAATTAGATATTCCCGTCGTATTTGACTTGCATCACCATATGATGAATAATGAGCAAGAAGATTGGTATGAAGATTGGGCACGTGTCGTTCATACGTGGGAAACGTCTTTGTTGCCGGTTAAAATGCATATCTCTAGCCCTAGAGAGGGAAAAGATCCAAGAGCTCATGCAGATTATATTAATGTAGAGGCATTTTTATCTTTTTTAAGAAGGATAAAGGGAAGTGTTCCGCAAATTGATTGTATGATTGAGGCGAAGATGAAGGATGAGTCTTTATTTCAATTAATGAGAGATTTAAGTGAACAAGTAGATGTAGAAATTATCGATGGTGCAAGCTTTTATATTAAATAAGCTTTGCACCATCGTTTTTTTTGGTTAAAAAAGGGGTTAAAATGCCACCGGTTATTAAACCTGTTAAATGACTGATCGGATTGGCAGAAGGGTTAAAGAAAGTAAATAGTAGTAATAGAAGAATCATAATTGAGAAAATGGCAATTTCTTTTGGTTTTGAAGAGCGGTATCGATTGTACAATAAAAATAACTGTGCACCTAATAGACCGAAAATACCACCTGATGCACCTGCGTGAATATATTCAAGCGGCATAATAATATAAGAAGAAATATTTCCAGAAATTCCAGAGAGAAAAAATAGAATAAAAAAAGAAAAGTGTCCGAGTTGCTTTTCGATAGAAGAACCAAGAGCGAACAAAAAAATACTATTAGAAAGAAAATGTTGTAAGTCTACGTGTACGAGAAGAGAAGTTATGACACGCCACCATTCTCCTTTAGCGATATATTCATTAGAGGCTGCCAGTGGTAAGAGAAAAAAGTCGCCTAATATCATCATGACTAAATGAATAAGAAGTAAGGTAAGAATAGTCGGTTGTAAAGAAATATGAGTGGATCTTATTAGCATACGGTTACTTTCACCCCTTTTGCATCAGAAAGATTCTCTGTTATTCTTATCAATATGAAAGAAGAAAGTTAAATAGAAGAAGGGGATTTCGAAATGATTATAGGGATTGGTATCGATATTATTGAATTAAATCGTATTGAAAAAATGCTAGATGGAAAGCTTAAATTTATGGAACGTATTTTAACGGAAAATGAACGTAATGTTGCTATGGAGCTGAAAGGAAGTCGTCTTACAGAGTTTGTAGCTGGAAGGTTTGCAGCGAAAGAGGCGTATTCAAAAGCTGTAGGTACTGGTATCGGAAAAGAAGTGAGTTTTTTAGATATTGAAGTGAAAAATGATGAAAGAGGTAAGCCAATTCTGATTACAAGTACAGAGTATATTGTTCATTTATCAATTAGTCATAGTAAGGAATTTGCTGTTGCTCAAGTTGTTTTAGAAAGCTCGTCACGCTAGTCTGCATATTTTATATCTTTGTCTCATATATTTGAGGTAGCGATAAGGAAGGTACATCTTCCATTCATTTATAGGGGCAAAGGGGCTGAATTGATGAAAAGGCGTCTGTTTTTAGTTCTTGTCGGTTTGTTGACCGTTTTTGTGTTGGCGGGTTGTATGGAAAAGAAGCAAGATGATGTCGTGAGAGATTTAGAATCAAAAGTAAAAGGGATGAAAAGTTATCAAGCTGAGGCAAAATTATCTATTAAAACAGGCAATGAGCCTCAAGAATATAACGTAGAGATTTGGCATAAGGAACCGTCTTTTTATCGTGTGAATTTAAAAAATGCAAAAAAAGATCAGAGCCAAATTATTTTGAGAAATGAAGAAGGTGTATTTGTATTAACGCCAGCACTTAATAAGAGCTTCCGTTTTCAAAGTGATTGGCCGCAAAATAGTAGCCAGGCTTATTTATATGAATCACTTGTAAGAGATATTTTGCAGGACAAGAAAAACCTTACTTTTGAGAAAACAGATAAGTATTATATTTTTAAAACAAAAACAAACTATCAACATCAAAATATGTTGCCGAGACAAGAGATTACATTGAATAAGAGCGACTTGACTCCAGTTTCAGTGAAGTTAATGGATAATGATCAAAATGTTCTTGTGAAAGTAGATTTCTCTAAAGTGAAATTCGATGCGAAATTTGATAAAGGTGCATTTGATACGAAACAAAATATGTCTAGAGCACAGGTAGATGTTCAAACAACAGCGAAAGAAGACAAACCGTTTGCTATTTTGTATCCACTTGATACACCACAAGGTATGACTCTGAAAGATGAAAAAGAGTTGAAGACAGACAGTGGCAAGCGTGCGATACTCACATACACTGGAAATAAGAAATCCTTTACTTTAATACAAGAAAAGGCAAAAGTTGCAGAGGCATCATCAGCGGTAAGTGTAAGTGGAGAACCAGTTGATCTTGGGTTTACGATTGGTGCATTGACGAAAGACTCTGTAACGTGGTCGCATAACGGAGTAGAATATATGCTCGTGTCTAAAGGTTTAGAGCCGAAGGAGCTGTTAATGGTTGCTCGTTCAGTTACAGCGAAGCAGGTGAAGTAAACTTCTTAGACGTGGTGATATATGTGCACCACGTCTTTTCTTAGTTTGAAGGTGGATTTCATAAAAGAAGCATATAAAAGAATAAGCTTCGCATATCGTGTATAAGGAAGTGTATTTATGGAAGAAGCACCATTTTACCGTGACACTTGGGTGGAAGTGGATTTAGATGCCATTTATAACAACGTTACACATATTAAAGAGTTCATCCCAAGTAATGTAGAGATTTTTGCTGTAGTTAAAGCAAACGCATATGGGCACGATTATGTACCGGTGGCTAAAACGGCATTAGAAGCAGGTGCAACAAGGTTAGCTGTTGCTTTTTTAGATGAAGCTTTAGTGCTTCGGAGGGCTGGTATTACTGAACCGATTTTAGTGTTAGGTCCCTCGCCGCCGCGTGATGTAAATGTAGCTGCTGAAAATGATGTAGCGCTAACTGTTTTTCAAAAAGAATGGGTGGAAGAAGCAATTAAACTTTGGGATGGTTCATCTGTAATGAAATTCCATATTAACTTTGATAGTGGTATGGGGAGAATTGGAATACGTGAAAGAAAAGAGCTAAAAGAATTTTTAAAGAGTTTAGAGGGTGCACCGTTTTTAGAGTTAGAAGGAGTATACACGCATTTTGCAACGGCAGATGAGGTTGAGACTTCGTATTTTGATAAGCAATATAACACGTTCTTGGAGCAGTTAAGTTGGTTGAAAGAATTCGGAGTGGATCCTAAGTTTGTTCATACAGCTAATAGTGCTGCGACGTTACGTTTTCAAGGGATTACATTTAATGCAGTGCGAATTGGGATTGCAATGTATGGATTATCTCCTTCTGTAGAAATACGTCCTTTTTTACCATTTGAATTAGAACCGGCGCTATCACTTCATACGAAAGTTGCTCATATTAAACAGGTAATTAAAGGTGATGGAATTAGTTATAACGTCACCTATCGAACGAAAACTGAAGAATGGATTGCGACTGTAGCGATTGGCTATGCAGATGGGTGGCTTAGAAGGTTACAAGGATTTGAAGTGCTTATAAATGGTAAAAGGGTACCGATTGTAGGGCGAGTAACAATGGATCAGTTCATGATTCATCTTCCTTGTGAAGTGCCACTTGGTACGAAAGTTACGCTTATTGGAAGGCAAGGAGATGAGTATATTAGCGCTACAGAGGTTGCGGAATACTCAGGGACTATTAATTATGAAATTATTGCAACGATCAGTTTCCGTGTGCCAAGAATATTTATACGGAATGGTAAGGTTGTAGAGATAATTAATTACTTGAACAATATATAGAAGGTAGTATGATTGCTTCTTGTCATTGGAGTGACTGTTCATTGCTGGATAATAAGCTCTTTTTGATGAGAAGCTTTTTACTTATAATCATTTTTTATATAAGTTGCACGTAAGTTTTGAAGAGGAGTTCTATTGTTTTTAGTTAGTTATGAGATAAAAAATTTAAGAAGATGAATGTTTTGTTTGTGAATTGGAAAACATAAGCAAGGAATAAGGAAGTCTTTGCAACAGGCTCCATACAATGGTATTATTACAATAGGTGTCATATATATATTTGGGTGTGTAGTTGACGGTGGAGGTGTATTTTTGTGTCCGAATCAAGTGTAACTACTGAAATCGTGGTTCGGTTGCCAAAGCAAATGGTAACGGAATTGGACGGAATTGGAAAACAAGAGAATAAGAATCGCCATGAACTAATTTGCCAGGCAACACAATTGTTATTGCGTCAACATAAGACGAAGAAACGCTACCAACATGAATCAATGCGACGTGGGTACATTGAAATGGGAAAAATTAATCTTGGTATTGCATCTGAAGCTTTCTTAGCAGAGTATGAAGCAGCTCATACAGTAGAACGCTTAGTTAGCGGGGGGTAATATTTTGATTGTAAAACGCGGCGACGTGTATTTTGCAGACCTTTCCCCAGTTGTTGGTTCTGAGCAAGGAGGCGTTCGTCCGGTTCTTGTCATTCAAAATGACATCGGAAATCGTTTTAGTCCAACGGTGATTGTAGCGGCTATTACTGCACAGATTCAAAAAGCGAAATTACCCACTCATGTGGAAATTGATGCGAAAAAGTATGGTTTTGAGAGAGATTCTGTTATTTTACTTGAGCAGATTCGAACAATCGATAAGCAACGCTTAACGGACAAAATCACTCATTTGGATGAAGTGATGATGAGTCGTGTAGATGAAGCGTTACAAATTAGTTTAGGACTAATAGATTTTTAAATCGGCAGTTTAAGTTGCTCTCTTTGAAGGGCAACTTTTTTTATTATAGAGGAGGTTACGGTTGTATATGGAAATGGTAGATAATCGACAAGCGTTAATGAAAATGTTAGTGAAAGAATTAGGCTTTACCGAAAAGCAAGTTCGTCATGTTATTCAATTAACAGAAGAAGGTAACACAGTTCCATTTATTGCTCGTTACCGAAAAGAATGGACAGGCTCTTTAGATGAGGTGCAAATTCGTACGATTTTAGAGAGATGGCAATATATGATGCAACTTGAAGATAGGAAGGAAGAAGTTCTTCGTCTTATTGATGAGAAGGGGAAACTGACAGAAGAGCTACGACAGCAAATTGTTAAAGCTACAAAGTTGCAAGAAGTAGAAGATCTATATCGTCCATATAAAGAGAAAAGAAGAACGAAAGCGACAATTGCTAAAGAAAAAGGATTAGAACCATTAGCTGAATGGTTATTGTTATATAAGAAAGAAGATCCGGCTAAAAAGGCAGTGGAATTTATTAATGTAGAGAAAGAAGTGCAATCTGCAGAAGAAGCTTTACAAGGTGCACAAGACATTATTGCAGAAATGGTTTCAGATGAAGCTGCGTATCGTAGTTGGATTCGAAATGTTACTTTTAGAAAAGGTGTTATGTCTTCGTCCGTGAAAGATGAAGAAAAAGATGAAAAGAATATATATGAAATGTATTACAGTTATGAAGAACCATTGCAAAAAGTAGTACCACATCGTGTATTAGCAATGAATCGTGGCGAGAAAGAAGATATATTGAGAGTTGCTGTTGTTCCGCCAGTAGATGAGATAGTAACTTTCTTAAATAAGAAAGTAATTCGTGATAACGATTCGAAAAGTGCACATTATGTACAATTAGCGATTGAAGATGGTTATAAACGATTAATTCAATCTTCAATCGAAAGAGAAATTCGTAAAGAATTAACAGAAACAGCTGAAGAACAAGCGATACATATTTTCTCTGAGAACTTACGTAACTTATTATTACAACCTCCGATGAAAGGGAAAGTCGTGCTAGCGGTAGATCCGGCATATAGAACTGGTTGTAAATTGTCTGTAGTAGATGATACGGGGAAAGTACTACATATCGATGTTATTTATCCGCATCCACCTGTTCGTAAATATGATGATGCAAAAACGAAAGTTCTTTCTATTATAGATAAATATCAAGTTGAAATGATTGCAATTGGTAATGGGACAGCATCTAGAGAAACAGAAGAGTTTATAGTAGATGTATTACAAAGTGTGAACCGAGATGTCTTTTATATTATTGTAAATGAAGCGGGTGCTAGTGTATATTCAGCTTCTGATTTAGCTCGTGAGGAATTCCCAAATTTACAAGTTGAAGAGAGAAGTGCCGTTTCTATTGGAAGACGTCTGCAAGATCCACTTGCTGAACTTGTGAAAATTGATCCTAAATCAGTTGGGGTTGGACAATACCAACATGATGTATCTCAAAAGAGACTGAATGAGTCATTAACATTTGTAGTAGAAACAGCTGTTAACCAAGTTGGGGTTAATGTAAATACGGCTTCGGTTGCATTGTTACAATATGTTTCAGGTTTATCGAAAACTGTTGCGAAAAATATTGTGGCAAAGAGAGAAGAAGATGGGAAATTCACGAAGCGCACGGAATTAAAGAAAATCCCGCGTTTAGGTGCAAAGACGTATGAACAATGTATAGGTTTCTTACGTATACTAGAAGGAGCGAATCCATTAGATCGAACAGGTATTCATCCAGAGCAATATAAGAATGTTGAATTGTTATTGAAGAGTCTAGGGTTATCGATAGATGACGTAGGACAACCGCAATTACAAAAGAGATTGGAAGAAGTAGAGATTTCTAAGTTATCTCAAGAAACAGGAGTTGGGGAGCCGACGTTAGTTGATATTATAGATGCGCTTATTAGTCCAGAAAGAGATATGAGGGATGAGTTGCCTAAACCACTTCTGAAAAAAGGGATTTTGAAATTAGAAGATTTAAAACGTGGTATGGAATTAGAAGGAACAGTTCGTAACGTTGTTGATTTTGGTGCTTTTGTTGATGTTGGCGTAAAGCAAGATGGTTTAGTACATATTTCTAAACTTAGCAAACAGTTTGTAAAGCATCCGTTAGATGTTGTATCAGTAGGGCAAATTGTAAAAGTATGGGTAGATGATATTGATACAAAAAAAGGACGCGTTGCACTATCTATGTTGCCGATTGAATAGTAAGAGAAGAGAGCAGACGAAACTGCTCTTTTTTTATGGAATAAAAAGTGTAATGGATTATGAGCTTTGATGTATTTTGCTATAATAAAACCAGCATTCATTTAATAATTTAATTTGATACCGGTTTTTTTCGAAATATGCACGTTGCATTTGTTTTTTTAGCCACGTAGGCATAGGAATCCCTCCTTGTTTAATCCTGCTCTCAAAAATCTAAAATGCTATTGATGAGAGGTTGGTGAGTGGATTTCTATTCATGTTTTGTTTTTAGAAACCACGTTTCTTACATGAGGATGGGTATATGTACTATTTAATATATGTATAAGAAGGGAGAAAAGTGTAAAAATATTTTTTTGTTTAGGAGGAATGAGAGTGGATGAGCAAGAAATTCAGCGACTAGTGGAAGAAGTGTCACTACAATACTTTGAGAGGCCGTTCTTACATAAAGCAGTGTTTAATAATAGATTACGTACAACTGGTGGGCGTTATTTATTGAAGAGTCATAATATCGAACTGAATTATCGATATTACGAAGTGTATGGTGAAGAAGAGTTAGTCGGGATTATTAAACATGAGCTTTGTCATTATCACTTACATATTGCAGGAAGAGGGTATAAGCACAGGGACAGGGATTTCCGTGAGTTGTTAAAGAAAGTTGATGCACCACGTTTTTGTAAACAAATGATTAATGAAGAGAAGGAAAAAAAGATTTATAAGTATGAATGTATGGAGTGTTCACTTCAATATGTAAGAAGGCGTCAAATAAATACAAAAAGATATGTCTGTGGAAAGTGTAAAGGGAAACTCAAACCGATATCGAAAACATCTTGACAGTAAAAACGCAATCCAGTATATTATAAACATGTCACGTTTGAACAAGATGTTGTTAAAAACTTCTTGACTTACAGAGGGAATTTTTATAAGATACAAATTGTCTTCATTATTCCGCAGTAGCTCAGTGGTAGAGCTATCGGCTGTTAACCGATCGGTCGTAGGTTCGAGTCCTACCTGCGGAGCCATACAGAGAAGTACCCAAGTGGCTCAAGGGGCTCCCCTGCTAAGGGAGTAGATCGCTAACGCGGTGCGAGGGTTCGAATCCCTTCTTCTCTGCCATACATATTGGCCCGTTGGTCAAGTGGTTAAGACACCGCCCTTTCACGGCGGTAACACGGGTTCGAATCCCGTACGGGTCACCACTTTTGGAGGATTAGCTCAGCTGGGAGAGCACCTGCCTTACAAGCAGGGGGTCGGCGGTTCGATCCCGTCATCCTCCACCATATAATTTTATATGAATAGTATTGTCGCGGGGTGGAGCAGCACGGTAGCTCGTCGGGCTCATAACCCGAAGGTCGCAGGTTCAAATCCTGTCCCCGCAACCAAATGGTCCCGTGGTGTAGTGGTTAACATGCCTGCCTGTCACGCAGGAGATCGCCGGTTCGACCCCGGTCGGGACCGCCATTTTAACTTCTGCTATATAGCAGTTGTTTTTTATTGGACATTATGGTACAATAACATTTGTCTTTGAAAAGAAGATAATTATTTCGATGGGCTATAGCCAAGCGGTAAGGCAACGGACTTTGACTCCGTCATGCGCTGGTTCGAATCCAGCTAGCCCAGCCATTTACGAGCCATTAGCTCAGTTGGTAGAGCATCTGACTTTTAATCAGAGGGTCGAAGGTTCGAGTCCTTCATGGCTCACTTTTGTTTTTTCCGCGCGGTCGTGGCGGAACGGCAGACGCGCTAGGTTGAGGGCCTAGTGGGGGAAACCCCGTGGAGGTTCAAGTCCTCTCGGCCGCATCAAAAAAATCTTAAAAAAGTACTTGCATTTGAAAATGTAGTATGATAAGATAATTGAGTCGCCAAATTACAACGACGAAAAAACATCATGAATAAGCGCCCGTAGCTCAATTGGATAGAGCGTTTGACTACGGATCAAGAGGTTAGGGGTTCGACTCCTCTCGGGCGCGCCAATTACGGGAAGTGGCTCAGCTTGGTAGAGCACCTGGTTTGGGACCAGGGGGTCGCAGGTTCAAATCCTGTCTTCCCGACCACGCGGGTGTAGTTTAGTGGTAAAACAAGAGCCTTCCAAGCTCTGGTCGAGAGTTCGATTCTCTTCACCCGCTTTTAGTTCTTTGAAAACTGAAC
>NZ_JBEUTW010000023.1:0-43941 GCF_040492675.1 Bacillus sp. AP50 | reverse complement strand
ATATAGCTTAGTTTAAATCGTAAAATGATACCTCTAAACAATAGCTCACCAAGTAGACAGCCACCTAAAATAATAGGTACTCCGAAATACAATGTAAGGACTCCCATTTGCGCAGTAGATTGAATTATCTTTCCAATTATGTTCGGCGAAACCAGCTCACTATCGCTTCCCATCCTATCATATAAATCAAGTGCTGTTGCTGAAATAAAGAAACTTAATATAGAAAATGAATACGGTATTAAAAATTTGCTCACTCTCATTCACCTCGCTTTTTTCTTTACATATATTATTCATTATTTCCTATCATTTTTACATAAAAAAATAACCCTCTATGATAAAACATAGAGGGTAGCATTTCTATATAAAAATCTATACCTTATCCTGAAGTGAATCCCGAAAATAGGACAAATATCAAAACACCTAAACCATCTGCTATCTGCTCCCTACATTCTTTAGGGTAGATAGTTTATATGTTTTATTAGAAAGTAGTGCCTTCTTTTTTATAATATTCTTTTGAAATCTCTTCATAAAATGCGGCTGATGTCGCGTAGAAATAAGGTGCTAACCATAAGAAACCGATTCCTACAGTAAGAATACTTAAAATGAACCAACCTAAGAAACTTAAGCATAGTAAAAAGTAATCCATTTTATGTCCATTCATCATATGACGACTCTCAGTAATCGCTTGATTCGCTGTATATTCTGGATGATCATTCAAAATAAAGTATGTCATCGCATAAGAAAATGATTTAATAATACCTGGAATAATGAACAATAACGTCCATAAGAAAAGATAAAGATTTACTAATAAATATAATAAAAATGATTTTAGAAATCTCTTTCCCTCTGAAAACCAAATGAATACATTACCGATACTAGCTTGCTTTTCACGAAGGATATTTAAACCAAGGTAATATCCACCTAAAGTTAACGGTCCAGTAACGAAAAATGTAAGAATATTCATTGAAATTGAACCGTTTGTTTTTTGCCAACCGAAAATTAAAGAAAATCCCCAATCAACACTAAAATCAAAAGCTGTGATAAGAATTGAAATGAGTAGTGTAGCCCCAACAGCTAATCCCCATTTCCCTTCTAATGAATCTAGTGCTTCTCCTTTTAAATCACTAATCATGCGTAGCCTCGCCTCCTATACACAATAATTCTATTAGTATAGCATGTTCCTATTGAAATTCACCTTTTGAAATATAGCGATAAAAGTGTGCTGTCGTCGTACTCATATACGGACTAAACCAAAGAAATCCTATTCCAAAAGTAAGAAGCGCTAAAATAGCCCATCCTATGAAGCTCAGCCATAAAAGAAACAAATCTAACTTATGACCCTTCATAAGATTCTTACTTTCCTTCATCGCCTGCGAAACACTATATTCTGGATTTTCAATCATCACATAGTACGTCAGTGCATAAGAAAAATACATCACAATCATACCAACAATTGAAATTGCTAATAGTACGAAGAAAGCTATTGCAAATGACGTATTCCCTTCTTCACCTAACAATGCAAATAAGCCTATTAACAGCATCGGAATCCATGTACCTGTATATAACAAAATCGCAAGCATTGCCCACATTGTTTTCATCATTCTTTTAAAGCCACGAAATCCTTCAAATAAGTAATCTACTTTAGCATCTTCTCGTTTACTAATCTGTAAAAATACATTTGTATAACCATATGACGTGATCCCATACGATGCGTTACTCAAAATTATTATAATGCAATAAAAAATTCCAAAGGTAATACCAGCTCCAATTGACATCGTTTCCTCTTCAAATGATCCCGTTAAGCTTGCAACTGAGAGAAATATAATAATTCCTGGAATTAATAGTATAAGCATTGCAGCCATCGAAACGACATAACTTAAAATAAAATATAAAATTGTTGATCCAACACCTAGTCCCCATTTTCCCTTTAAAGAGTACAATGCTTCTCGCTTCATTTCACCAATCATTGATTCATCCCCTTTATGAAATATAAATTGTTGTACACTTCTACTTATACAAGCATCGTAAAATTATCCATAAAATACACACAAAAAAAATCCGTAAAGGCAAAGCCCTTACGGATTTTTTCACTTCATATCGGAAACGTTTAAACGGTTCACGGCACGTTGTAATGCCATTTCTGCACGTTTAAAGTCAACATGTGCTTGTTTATCTTGCAGACGTTGCTCAGCGCGACGCTTCGCTTCATTTGCGCGATGGATATCGATATGGTTTGCTTCTTCAGCAGATGATGATAATACAGTCACTTTATCTGGACGAACTTCGATAAAGCCACCGCTTACTGCTACATAATCAGTGTGTCCACCATTTTTCAGACGAACTGCACTAATTTTTAATGGTGCAACAGTTGGAATGTGACCTGGTAAGATCCCCATTTCCCCACTCTCTGCTTTTACACTTACCATTTCTACTTCTTTTTCGTAAACCGGTCCATCAGGAGTTACAATACTGACTGGAAATGTCTTCATACTTCGTCCCTCCTAAGGCCTTACGCCATCATTTTCTTCGCGTTTTCAATAACTTCTTCAATGCCACCTACTAAGCGGAATGCATCTTCTGGAAGGTCATCATATTTTCCTTCTAGAATTTCTTTGAAACCACTAACTGTATTCTTTACAGGTACGTAAGAACCTTTTTGACCTGTAAACTGCTCAGCTACGTGGAAGTTTTGAGATAAGAAGAATTGAATACGACGAGCACGATGTACAACTAACTTATCTTCTTCAGATAACTCATCCATACCTAAGATAGCGATGATATCTTGAAGCTCTTTATAACGTTGTAAAGTTTGCTGTACTTGACGAGCTACTTCATAATGTTCTTCTCCTACGATTTCTGGAGAAAGTGCACGAGATGTAGATGCTAATGGATCTACGGCTGGGTAAATACCCATTTGCGTTAAACGACGCTCTAAGTTTGTTGTTGCATCTAAGTGAGCGAACGTTGTAGCTGGTGCTGGGTCAGTATAGTCATCGGCTGGTACATATACCGCTTGGATAGACGTGATAGACCCTTTATTTGTAGATGTAATACGCTCTTGTAATTGACCCATTTCTGTTGCAAGTGTTGGTTGGTAACCTACCGCAGATGGCATACGACCAAGAAGGGCAGATACTTCAGAACCCGCTTGCGTGAAACGGAAGATGTTATCGATGAACAGAAGTACGTCTTGTCCTTGCTCATCACGGAAATGCTCAGCCATTGTTAAACCTGTTAATGCAACACGTTGACGTGCTCCAGGTGGCTCGTTCATTTGTCCGAATACCATCGCAGTTTTCTTGATTACGCCAGAATCGCTCATTTCGTGGTATAAGTCATTACCCTCACGAGTACGCTCACCTACACCAGCGAATACAGAGATACCACCGTGCTCTTGTGCGATGTTGTTAATTAATTCCTGAATTAATACTGTTTTACCTACGCCGGCACCACCGAATAGGCCGATCTTACCACCCTTAATGTAAGGAGCAAGTAAGTCTACTACTTTAATACCAGTTTCAAGAATTTCTACTTTAGTAGATAATTCTTCGAATGCAGGTGCTTGACGGTGAATTGGATCACGATGTACATCTGCAGGAACCTCACCATCTAAGTCAATTGCATCACCTAATACGTTAAATACGCGACCAAGTGTTACATCACCAACTGGTACAGAGATTGGTTTACCAGTATCTTCTACTTCTGTGCCACGAACAAGTCCATCTGTGGAAGACATCGCAACTGTACGAACTGTATCATCACCTAAATGAAGTGCAACTTCAAATGTTAAGTTAATACTTCCGTTTTCGTTGCTTTGTTTTACCGTAAGGGCGTTGTAGATTTCTGGTAGCTTTCCGCCATCAAACTTAACGTCTACAACCGGACCCATGATTTGCGTAACGCGCCCTTTATTCATCGGGTTCCCTCCTAGCTTTCTTTTAATTAGCCAACTTTCTACGAGCAGCTAGCTTTTAATTTTTTATTGGTTTATAGCTTACGCGACTCTTTTGACAGAGCCGCTTCCGCTTTTTAATACTATTCTAACGCTGCTGCTCCACCAACGATTTCCGTAATTTCTTGCGTAATCGCTGCCTGACGCGCACGGTTGAATGAAAGTGTAAGTGAATCGATAACTTCCATTGCGTTGTCTGTAGCACTCTTCATTGCTGTCATACGCGCTGCGTGTTCACTTGCTTTACCGTCTAGTAATGCACCGTACACTAAGCTTTCTGCGTATTGTGGCAATAGTACTTTTAAAATTTCTTCTTCAGAAGGTTCGAATTCATAAGCTGTCGTCGGTTTGTCAGACGCCACATCAGTAAGCGGTAAAATTTTATTTTCCGTTACCTCTTGTGAAATTTTACTTACGTAATGGTTGTAGTAGATGTACAGCTCATCATAAGCACCATCTGCAAACATCGCAATTGCTCGAGAAGCAAGGTCTTTAATATCAGTAAATGATGGGTGGTCAGATAATCCAACTACTTCATCAATAATGTTAAAGCCGCGACGTTTTAAATAATCACGTCCTAGTCGTCCAAGCACAATAATAGAATATTGGTTTGAATCCATATTATGACGTTCACGAATTACGTTACTTACTGTACGTAATACGTTACTGTTATAACCACCTGCTAGTCCGCGATCAGACGTAATAACGATGTATCCTGTACGCTTTACAGGACGCGCATTTAGCATTGGATGATTAATCCCTTTGCTTCCTTGCGCAATGCTCGCTACTACTTCTTGAATCTTTTCCATATACGGAACGAAAGATTTAGCATTTTGCTCTGCACGGTTTAACTTAGATGCAGATACCATCTCCATCGCTTTCGTAATTTGACTCGTTTTCTTTGTCGAGTTAATCTTCGCTTTTATATCGCGTAAAGATGCCACAGGTTTTCACCACCTTTTTTCCGGAAGTTGGCACGATTAGTAAGAATCCTCTTCCTAATCTACGTTGCAAGATATTCTTGCTCATGATTGAAGGAAAAGAATAGGTGCACCTACTCTTTTCCTTTACATGACCTTTAGCAATCTCAGAGCCCGAGATGCCTTTTATATATACTATCTAGCTCCAGCGGCTTGAATGCTCGGTGGCTTCACTTCTTCCTACGAGGCAAACACCGCCTCTTCGTCAGAAGCTCCATCCCCCTCACATTCAGAACGAGCCGCTTCCGCTTTTATTATTCAGAAGCTACAAATACTTTTTTAAATCCATTGATTGCTGCTGCAAATTTGTCGTCATCCGCAAGTTTCTTAGTTGTGCGGATTTCTTCTAATAAGTCAGTCGCATTAGAATCTAACCAAGCATGGAATTCTTCTTCAAAACGAGTGATATCTACTACTGGGATATCATCTAGGAATCCACGTGTTAAAGCGTAAAGAATGATAACTTGTTTCTCTACACGTAATGGTTTGTGTAATCCTTGTTTTAATACCTCAACAGTACGAGCACCACGGTTTAATTTCGCTTGAGTTGCTTTATCAAGGTCAGAACCGAACTGAGCGAACGCTTCTAACTCACGGTAAGATGCAAGGTCAAGACGAAGTGTACCTGATACTTTACTCATTGCTTTAATCTGAGCAGATCCACCTACACGAGATACAGAAGTACCCGCATCGATCGCTGGACGTACGCCAGAGAAGAATAGGTCAGATTGTAAGAAGATTTGTCCATCCGTAATAGAAATTACGTTTGTTGGGATGTATGCTGATACGTCCCCTGCTTGTGTTTCGATGAAAGGTAGTGCAGTTAAAGAACCGCCGCCTTTTGCATCACTTAATTTTGCTGCACGCTCTAATAAGCGAGAATGTAAGTAGAATACATCCCCTGGGTAAGCTTCACGACCTGGAGGACGACGTAATAGTAATGACAGCTCACGGTAAGCCGCTGCTTGTTTTGATAAGTCATCATATACTACTAATACGTGTTTACCATTGTACATGAACTCTTCACCCATTGTTACACCAGCGTAAGGAGCTAGGTATAATAATGGAGCTGGTTGAGAAGCAGATGCAGTTACAACGATTGTGTACTCTAATGCACCGTGCTTACGTAGTGTTTCTACTACGTTACGTACAGTTGATTCTTTTTGTCCAATTGCTACGTAGATACAAATCATGTCTTCATCTTTTTGGTTAATGATTGTATCAAGTGCAACTGCTGTTTTACCAGTTTGACGGTCACCAATGATTAACTCACGTTGACCACGGCCAATTGGTACAAGAGCATCGATCGCTTTAATACCTGTTTGAAGTGGCTCATGAACAGATTTACGATCCATTACACCTGGTGCTGGACTTTCGATTGGACGAGTGTTTGTTGTATTGATTGGGCCTAAACCATCAACTGGTTGACCTAATGGGTTTACAACACGACCAATTAGTTCTTTTCCTACCGGTACTTGCATGATGCGACCAGTACGACGAACTTCGTCACCTTCACGAATTTCTGTGTAAGGTCCTAAAATGATAATACCTACGTTGTTTTCCTCTAAGTTTTGTGCTAGTCCCATAACGCCGTTAGAGAACTCTACAAGTTCACCAGCCATAACGTTATCAAGACCATGAGCACGCGCGATACCGTCACCAACTTGGATAACTGTACCAACATCACTAACTTCGATTTCAGACTGATAGTTCTCGATTTGTTGCTTTATCAGTGCGCTAATTTCTTCAGCTCTGATGCTCATGTGCTTCACCCCTATCTATTCTTCATTAATTCACGCTGAATACGTGCTAATTTTCCTTGTAAACTTCCGTCATAAATGCGATTTCCAATACGTACTTTAATTCCGCCTAGTAAATCTTCATCTACAACATTTTTCACGCGAATTGCATCTTTTCCCGTTCTCTTTGCAAATGCTTCAGCAATGTTAAGCTTCTCTTCTTCTGATAGAAGACGAGTAGAATATACAGTTGCATCCGCTACGTTACGTTCTTCATTAGCAAGAACAACATATTCATCTGCAATTTCAGGTAAGATATCAATGCGTTTGTTATCAATTAAAATATATAACGTATTTAAAATAGATTCAGAAACAGATCCGAATACGTTTGCAAGAAACGTTTTCTTTTGTTCCTTTGAAATGTTCGGTTGCGTTAAAAAGCTATGTAGTTCTCCGTTCTTTACATAAACGTTTTGTACAAGGCGTAATTCCTCTTCAAACATTTCTAATACGTGTTTTTCTTTAGCAATTTTAAAAAGAGCGACAGCATAACGTTTTGCTACAATCCCATTGCTCATCGCGCTTCTCCTACTTCTTTAATATAATCGCGAATTAACTTCACTTGATCTTCTTCTTTTAATTCTTTTTCAATTACTTTAGAAGCAATTTGAACAGATAAAGAAGCAACTTGTTCTTGTAAAGCAGCAATTGCTTGCTCTTTTTCGCGTTGAATTTCTTGTACAGCAGATGCTTTAATTGATTCTGCTTCTTCTTTCGCAGCAGCAACAATAACATCTTTTTGATCTACAGCTTGCTTTTTCGCTCTTTCGATTAACTCTTGTGCTTCAACACGTGATTGTTTTAACATTTCACGTTGTTCTTCTACTAATTTCTTCGCCTCAGCATTACTTCTTTCTGCAGCGTCGATTTCATTAGTAACATGCTCTTCACGTTCTTTCATAATTCCCATTAAAGGACCCCACGCAAATTTGCGTAGCATTACTAATAGAAGTAAGAAAATGAACAATGTATAAGCAATCGTTCCAAATGGAATGGCAGCACCTAATAATAAAGTTGGCACAAGGATTCACTCCCTTCAAAATATCTAAATTGATCATATGAAAAAAAAAGACATACGTTTCATTCATAAAGCAATGGCGAAGAAAGTTCGGAAAAACACTCTTCGCCATCTATGTAAGGGGAGTCTCCCTTATTTGTTCATTACGATGAATGCAATAACTACACCGATGATTGGAAGTGCCTCAACTAAAGCAACCCCGATGAACATAATTGTTTGAAGTGCGCCTTTTAATTCTGGTTGACGAGCAACACCTTCGATTGTACGTGATACGATAAGACCGTTACCAATACCTGCACCTAATGCTGATAAACCAATTGCAATTGCAGCTGCGATTACACCTAAACTCATTTAATTTGTCCTCCTTTGTATTATAAAAAAATAAATTTTTTCTTACTTAAATTATATTAATGGTCATGGCTTACTTTATGAGCCATATAAACCATCGTTAACATAACGAAAATAAATGCTTGGATTGATCCAACGAATACACTGAATCCCATCCATGCTAACATTGGTACAAGCGCACCTAATGCCCCAAGGACTGATGCTCCGCCCAACTTAGCAAGTAATCCTAATAAGATCTCACCTGCATAAATGTTACCAAATAAACGAAGACCTAACGTTAATGTGTTAGCAAACTCCTCAATAACCTTTAATGGGAATAAGAATTTCATAGGTTGGAAATAACCTTTTACGTACTCTTTCGTACCCTTCATCTTAATTCCATAATAATGGGTGAGGGTAACTACCATCACGGCTAATGTTAATGTAACTGCTGGATCAGACGTTGGTGATCTCCACCATGCAATATGTTCGCCAGCTTCAGTTGCTGAATACATGAATGGTAAACCAAGGAAGTTCGATACGATGATAAACATGATAAGCGTAACGCCAAGCGTTAAGAAACGTCCACCTGTTTTCCAGTCCATCGTACTATTGATAATCCCTTTCACGAAGTCAAACACCCATTCCATGAAGTTTTGCATTCCGGTTGGGCGAAGAGCTAAGCTGCGAGTTCCAATAACAGCGATTAAGAAAACAATAACTGCTGCTACAGTAACCATCATAACTGATGACAAATCGAACGTTAAACCTAGAAATTCAACTAATTTACCGTGTTCCACTAGTAATTCACCTCTCTTCCCTGCTCTTATACTCTAAATAAAGAAAATCTATGATCATGACAAGGTATCCTGTCAGCAATCCTACACCTAGGCCCCACATCGCGATTAACTCTTGATATTTGGCTGCAAATAAAATTAATAACCCAATCGTGGCGAATCTTGAATATGTACTTACCGCTGTTGCCTTGAACTTCACATTTTCTCCATTTGTTACGCGATCTAGCAGCTTGTCTGTTCTACGTGCAATGATGCGCAAACTAAGAAAACTGAAAATCGTCCCGATAATCAGTCCAAGAAATACATCCTTGTAAGAGGTAAATCCCCATCCTAGCACTAGAAGCGCAAGCAAGTAGTACATATATTTCTTTTGTCTTTGGACAAGTCCATGTACGTCTATCATCATTGCTCTCCCGAATAGTAATGTCGAATGAGTCGAATCATTGCGTATACCCCTGTTCCTAGTCCGAGTAATAACCCTATAATAAGAAACAACGGAAACGTTCCAACCTTATTATCAATCCACTGCCCACCAAAGATTCCAACAAGAATAGAACCGACTAATTGAGCAAGAATACCTGACATTAAAGCATAAGCTTTTATATGGCTGCGATCGTTTTTTTGCAAGGATTCATCCCTCCAATATGTAACCCTCATTCACGATGTGTTAATAATAACTCATTTTTTTGCATAAATCCTATACAAAACAAAAAGTTTACATTTTCGTCACGGAATAGATGTAATTTTGTCACTGAAAGCCCTACCATCTATCCCCGTTGTTAGCATACAATAGGGTATTAACAGTGTCAACGAGAAATCGTAAAAAATCTAAAAATTTGAGTATTAGGCATTTCCTCCCAAAAATGAAAACGTTCCCCTTCTAAATACTGGTTACATATATGCAATTTCTAACAGTTTTCTCTTTATAATAGAAGGAAATGTTCACAAGTTTGTCACTATTATATTTTCGAGATATAACGCTTTTCTTCCATAATATAGTGTTCCTCAGACGTAAGACTTCTATATTATATGTGAGGTGTATGCAACTTATGTTGTATATACGATGTATATTTATCCTCTCCCCCTCCCCTACTTGCTTACAACAAAAAAGACGAGCTGGGGAATCTCCCCTGCTCGTCAGTTGTCTTACTTCGTTCCGAATAAACGGTCACCAGCATCACCAAGACCTGGTACTACATATCCGTGGTCATTTAATTTCTCATCTAATGCTGCTACATAAATATCAACATCAGGATGTTCTTCTTGTACTACTTTTACCCCTTCTGGAGCTGCAACGATACACATTAATTTAATTTGTTTCGCACCGCGCTTTTTCAGAGAGTTAATTGCTTCAGCCGCAGAACCACCTGTTGCTAGCATCGGATCTAGTACGATAAAGTCACGCTCTTCTACATCCGTTGGAAGTTTCACATAGTATTCTACCGGTTGCAATGTTTTAGGGTCACGGTATAAACCAACGTGTCCTACTTTTGCTGCTGGAATTAATTTCAGAATTCCATCAACCATTCCTAAACCTGCACGTAAAATCGGAATTAAACCAAGTTTTTTACCAGCGATCACTTTTGTTGTCGCTTTGCTTACAGGTGTTTCAATTTCAATGTCCTTAAGTGGAAGGTCGCGAGTAATTTCGAAAGCCATTAAACTTGCTACTTCGTCCACTAATTCACGAAAATCTTTCGTACCTGTATTCTTATCGCGAATATATGTAATCTTATGTTGAATTAACGGGTGATCAAATACATACAGTTTTCCCATGTGAATCTCTCCTTTAGATGATATTCATGCGTTTGCACGCTTTTTTACACTATTTACGATTGTAAAGAAAACGCTACTAATATTCAAGGGCAAATTTGGCAAAATCATGATTTTACGATGAATCTATCTAGTATCTTTACCAATTATGGGAGCTGTATCCTTCATTATATCGCCAAAATTTATTCATCATTTGTATACATACTTTAAAAATAATATATGTCCACAAAAAAGACCGCCAAAACAATTAAGTCTCGGCAGTCTTCTTCAATCTATTATAGATTTGGATACATTGTGAATTTGCTAGTTAACGCTTCTACACGCTTACGTACTTCTTCTAATGCAACTTCATTTTCATGATTTTTTAATGTATAAGCAATAAGTGACGCAATTTCATCCATTTCTTCTAAACCGAAACCACGAGATGTTACAGCTGCTGTACCGATACGTACACCACTTGTTACAAATGGGCTTGCTGTTTCAAATGGAATTGTATTTTTGTTCACTGTAATACCAACTTCATCTAATACGTGCTCTGCTACTTTACCTGTGATTTCTAAGTTACGAACATCAATCAAGATTAAGTGATTGTCTGTTCCGCCAGAAACAAGTGTAAGTCCTTCTTTTTGAAGACCTTCAGCTAAGCGGTTCGCATTGTTAATGATATTTTGTGCATATGTTTTGAAATCATCTTGAAGTGCTTCACCAAATGCAACAGCTTTTGCAGCGATTACGTGCATAAGTGGACCACCTTGAATACCAGGGAAGATTGATTTATCAATTTGTTTTGCAAATTGCTCTTCACATAAAATCATACCACCACGCGGACCACGTAACGTTTTATGTGTTGTCGTTGTAACGAAATGTGCATGTGGTACTGGATTTGGGTGTAAACCAGCAGCTACTAAACCAGCGATATGTGCCATATCAACCATTAAATAAGCGCCCACTTCATCTGCAATCTCACGGAATCGCTTGAAATCGATAACACGAGGGTATGCACTTGCACCTGCAACGATTAATTTTGGTTTATGTTCTTTCGCTTTTGCTAATACATCATCGTAATTAATACGGTGAGAGTCAGCATCCACGCCATATTCTACGAAATTATATTGTACTCCACTGAAGTTAACAGGGCTTCCGTGTGTTAAGTGACCACCATGAGATAAGTTCATACCAAGTACTGTATCGCCTTGCTCTAAAATCGTGAAGTATACTGCCATGTTCGCTTGTGCACCAGAGTGTGGTTGAACATTTACGTGCTCTGCGCCGAAAATTTCTTTCACGCGATCACGTGCGATATCTTCTACTACGTCTACGTGTTCACAGCCACCATAGTAACGTTTTCCAGGATATCCTTCAGCATACTTATTCGTTAAAACAGAACCTTGTGCCTCCATTACTGCTTCACTTACGAAGTTTTCCGAAGCAATTAACTCAATCTTTGAACGCTGTCTTCCTAGTTCTGCCTCAATTGCAGCAAATACCTTTTCATCTTGACGTTTTAAATGATCCACCAAAATCCCCCTTTTCTGAACGAATTACATCGATTCCCAACAGTTTTTTCTTATTTATTCAGAAAAAACGAAAATTCAGGTTGTAATTCTTTCGAACCTTCATGTTTTCAACTACATTCTAACATGACTTTCTATATCATAAAAGAAAAAAAAGACCGAAAATCGGTCTTTTCTTTCTTCTATTATAAAGTCAGACAACATACCTTTTATCTTATGATAAACAGTTACTATATGACTTCCTAATTTCTCATATTTAACGGCAAGTGGTAGTCTCTTCCACTGCCGCATAGACAGCACGCGCTCCACCAATTAGTTTTCCACGTGTTTTGGCCATCGTTACATGCGCACTTCCAATTGCCTTCACACTTGTACGAACCGGAACAGCTACATGCTTTAAATGCATACCGATAAATGTATCACCAATATCCATTCCTGCATCAGCTTTAATAAACTCAACTACTACCGGATCTTTCAAATTGTGATACGCGTATGTCCCCAATGCACCACCTGCTGATCTAACAGGCGTAACTGTTACAATTTCAAATTGATATTTTATCGCTACTTCTCTCTCAACTACTAAAGCACGGTTTAAATGCTCACAACATTGAAACGCTAATTCAATACCTGTTTGCTCTTGAAATTGTTTTAACTCAGAGAAAATCGCCTCTGCTACTTCCATCGTTCCTGATGTTCCAATTCTTTCGCCTAGCACTTCGCTCGTGCTACAACCCACTACAAAAATTTGACCGCTTTGTAATGAAGCTTGTTCTTGGAAATCAGAAAGCGACATTTGTAGCTGTTCTCTTACCTTTACGATTTCTGTCATTACGCCTCTTCCTTTCACAGGTTGGTTCACCAAATTATATTTCACACTACTGATAGTTAGAATCTATTACTTTGTTTCGTATGTTTTAATTTTTCCTACGCGGTTTTCGTGACGACCACCTTCATAGTCAGTTGTTAACCAGATTTTCGCGATATCACGCGCTAGACCAGCACCAATTACACGCTCACCCATCGCTAGCATATTAGTGTCATTATGCTCTCTCGTTGCTTTCGCGCTGAAAGTATCATGAACTAACGCACAACGGATTCCATTTACTTTGTTTGCTGCGATTGACATACCAATGCCTGTCCCACAAACTAAAATACCACGATCTACTTCACCATTCGCTACCATTTCAGCTGCTGGAAACGCAAAGTCAGGGTAATCAACAGAACCAGCTTCACATTCACAACCTAAATCAATATATTCAATATTTAACTCTTCTAATAAACTTACAAGTTCTTTGCGGATATTCATACCGCCGTGATCAGATGCTATTACTACTTTCATTTTTACCCCTCCAAAGTTTCAATCAATTATCTTCATTTCACACTCGCTACCTCACATAGGAAGAAGTGATCTCCAATATCGTATTATACACGAAACATCAACCTACTGAATGTTTTTTCAGTAAAGTTTGTACAAGTTTTTCCATCTCATCTAACGTTTCTTTATAAATAGAAAGCGAGCCTCCAAATGGATCTGAAATGTCCTTGCCTATACCTTCAGTTAATCCATATAACGTATTTAATTTCTTTTCAACGCTCGGATAATGCCCAAGTACAATTTGCTTATGGTTTTCTGTCATCGTTACGACAATATCAGCCCAATCAAGCAAAGTTTCATTTATTTGCTGCGCCGCATGATCAATTAAAATTCCTTTTTCAGCTAAAGCTTCCTTCGCATGTACCGATGCATCGCTCCCAGGATAGGCGAAAACACCAGCAGATTGCACTTCAAACTTATCTCCTCCGTGATGACGAAGCAACGCCTCAGCCATTGGACTACGACATGTATTGCCAGTACAAACAAATAACACTCGTTTCATTCAAACCCACCCCTATATTCGATTTCTTACCATTCATCATAACTTACATTAGAATAGAACAAAAGAAATGTGAATATACAAAAGGCGCATTTCTCTTATATTTTTTCTAAGAAAAATGCGCCTTATCCACATATATGTGAAACCCTATTTCCAAGTGCCTAGAGTATTTTAACATACATGCTGAACATGCAACAAAAATAAGGAATCCATTTCATACGAAACGGATTCCTCTTATATTGCAATTATTTCATTGTAACTTTCATTACTTCTGTTGAACCTTTTGTAGCTGCTACGCCTACAGTTGTCTTAATAGACTCAGCTGCATCTGTGTTTGTAATAACAATTGGAGTAATTGTGCTTTTCGCTTTTTCACGGATTAATTCTAAGTCGAATGAGATTAATTTATCTCCAGCTTTTACAGCTTGGCCTTCAGAAACGTGAGCTTCGAAACCTTCGCCTTCCATTTTTACAGTTTCTAATCCAACGTGGATTAAAATTTCTGTACCGTTTTTCGCTTTAATTCCGATAGCATGTTTTGTGTGGAATAATTGTACGATTTCACCATCAACTGGAGATACAACTACACCTTCAGTAGGATCGATTGCAACACCGTCACCCATCATACGACCAGCAAATACTGGATCTGGTACTTCTTCAATATTTTTCACTGCTCCAGTTAATGGAGCTACGATTGTTTCTTCATTTGTTTTTGAACCAAGACCGAATAATTTTTTAAACATAGGATAGTCCTCCTTATAATTTACCTAAAAGTTTATAGGGCAATCCCTAGTAAAGCTCGGGATACATGTAAGACTTCATACTTCGAATATTATACTGTAAAAACGCTTTCGAAATAAATTACGTCATTACTAATAGACTCTTATTGTAGCGCTTCACAAAATTCCAGTCAATTCTGATTGTCTGAATAACAATTAGAAGTTAACTTCTATTTATATTTTCTCTTTTTTTGCCCAACTTGTCTAGAGGTCTTTACTACATTTTATTTTTTGTTGTTAATTTGTAAAATTTAATTCAAACTTTTTTCAAAATCCACTTGACTAAAGTAAGTAACTATTTTATTATTACTTACGTAAGGTAAGTTAATAACTTTTAGGAGGTTTTTAAAAATGATGGATTTCGGTCTACTTATTATTCGTCTTATTATAGGAATTACATTCATGGGTCATGGCACTCAAAAATTATTTGGTTGGTTCGGCGGTTACGGTTTAAAAGGAACAGGTGGCTGGATGGAGTCAATCGGTTTACGTCCTGGTGTATTTATGGCATTTATGGCTGGCGCAACTGAATTACTAGGTGGTTTCTTATTTGCATCAGGTATTTTCATTGTAGTTGGTTCATTATTTATCGTTGGAACAATGTTAATGGCTATCTTCACTGTTCACGGAAAAAATGGTTACTGGGTAACACAAAACGGATATGAATATAACTTAATGTTAATCGCTGTCGCTGTTGGTGTAGCTTTAATCGGACCTGGCGCATACGTTTTACTTTAATTTTTATCTCAAATTTGAGATTCTTGAAAAAAGAACTTACTTCATTACAATTGAAGTAAGTTCTTTTTATGAAACAAAATATTATTTCCAGCAGGATTTTCTCATCGTTATCTTGTAAACAAACAATAAGTATTCATATTTAGAAAGGGGATTACAAGCATGTTATCCATTAATCCAAATGAACAAACTGAAAAAGATAATTACAAATTACTTACTGGAAGTATCATCCCTCGTCCTGTCGCATTCGTTACTTCTGTAACAAAAGAAGGCGTACTAAACGGAGCACCATATAGTTATTTCAATATTGTCGCTGCTAATCCACCACTTATCTCAGTATCTGTACAACGAAAAGCCGGAGAAAGAAAGGACACTTCCCGAAACGCAATTGAAAAAGGAGAATTTGTCGTACATATTTCTGACGAATCATATGTAGCAGCAATTAACGAAACAGCAGCTAACCTCCCGCCAAATGAAAGTGAAATTGAACTAGCAAAACTAACACCAATCGAAAGTGAAGTCATCTCTGTTCCAGGTGTAAAAGAAGCAAATATTCGAATGGAATGCGTATTAGAACGTGCAATTCCACTTGGCGGAACGGAGGACTCACCAGCTTGTGATCTACTAATTGGACGCGTCGTTCGTTTCCACGTTGCCGAACATCTATATGAAAAAGGGCGCATTCACGCCGAAGGACTCAAACCAATAAGCCGCCTAGCAGGACACAACTATGCAAAATTAGGAGAACAATTTGAATTGGTTAGGCCAGTTTAAAAGTGGAAGTGGCTCGTTCAGAATCGCAGGGCACTTCAAGCTCTCGACCTTGAAGCGCTCTTTGCTTCATGCGAGAGAGCGAAATGACCGGAGATTCTAGCCGCTGAAGCTGGATAATCTTTAAAAGTGGAAGTGGCCCGTTTAGCTCTGACCAGCTAAGGTTCTCTCGCACAAAAGGTGCTTTTTACCTTTCGTGCGGGAGGTTCTTAGATGCGAAGAGCTGGCCACTGGAACTGGATAATATCTAAAAGCGGAAGCGGCTCGCTCAGAATGGGAGGGGGATGGAGCTTCTGACGTAGAGGCGCTTTTTGCCTCGCAGGAAGACGCGAAGCCACCGACCATTCTAGCCGCTGGAGCTGGATATATTTAAAAACAAGGCGGCTAGATTCCTCCCATCACTCAAATATAAAATCCCCTGCTTTTTAGCAGAGGATTTTATCATTGTAATTCTTCCTTCTTTTCCTCTAAAGTAGGCATTTTCTCTTTTTTCGGCTTCCCTAGCTTAATTACGAAGAAGTATAGGGAAAGCAATGTGATAAGAAAAACAATTAAAAACGGGTACGGAGAGTAAAAGGCACGCGCCGCCTCAGTCTTTCCCGCAACAAATTTCAATGACTCAATATCTAAAAACTCAGCAAACATTTGTACACCGAGCATACTAAACCAAAAAACAAAAAAACTAATAATAATACCAAAAACTTGCTTCAATCTCGTCATTCATCTCATCCTTTCTATATCTGTAATTTTTAGCGCAATAAATATAGTACAAACAAAATATTCACAGAAAGGAACTATCTCACCATTCACGAATTAACTTAATCCAACCTAACATCGAAATTTGCAAAATAATACCCCAAATTATAAGTCTTCTTAGCCATCGAGGATAGAAGGTTAAAAATTTAACATACCATTCCAATAGCTTGTTCATAATTCCCTCCTACATAAAATTATATAGGAAAAAGGATATATAATCCAAACCCAACCAAAATGATACCACCTACTATCTCACCATATGTACCGAGCATATCTTTCGCATGTCTCCCAATTAATAAACCCATCCACGCTAATAACATGCTAACAAATCCAAAAAGTAAAATCGTAATAATTGTTTGTGCTCCATAAATACCAAGACTAAGTCCTACTGAGAAACTATCTATACTGACGCCAAATGCAAATACGAATAAACTAATTCCAATAGGGGCTGTTCTAGTCTCTTCATTTTGTAAAATGCTCGAATATACGATATAAAACCCTAGTCCGATTAATAAAATAGCACCCGCAAAATGTGCAATATCTCCATACTTCTCTGATAAAAAACGACCTAGTACCATTCCTATAAACGGCATAATAATATGAAATATCCCTATCGTCATACCAATATACAGGATTTGTCTTAACTTTAGGGGTATCATCCCCATACCAAGACTCACCGAGAACGCATCCATCCCTAAGGCGAATGCCATAATTATTAAAGGTATTAGCTGTTCAAACGTCATTCATGCCCCTCCTTGGACGTGCTACTTCACAATATGCTTATCCAAGGAGAAATATTCTGTTTGCTAATCTTACCTTATCATTCAATAATAATATGATGTCCTGCCGCTTTTGTTAAACGATTCATAATTGCATTCCCTATTCCTTCATTAGGGAATGACTCACTAAAAATAACATCCACTTCACTTGCATCAAATGTTCTAAGTACATCATATAATTTAGTCGCAACACTAGCTAAGTCACTTCTAACACCACAAGATAATATAACATCTGCACTATATACATGCTGATACTCTTCTGTCGTTAATACGCCTACTTTAAATCCTTCTTCCTTTTTCTCATCCACAAGATGCTGAATAAACTCACGTGAACCCTCAACAATACTAAGTGGTGCTTTCGGCGCATAATGTGTGTATTTCATTCCAGGCGATTTCGGTTTTTCCTTCTCATCCTTTAAAGCTGGATCTAAAGAAACAGTACCTATCACCGCTTCTAATTGTTCTTTCGTAATCCCACCTGGACGTAATATTGTTGGAACCGCGCTTGTACAATCAATTACAGTTGATTCAACGCCTACTCCAGTTGCACCACCATCAACAATACCTGCAATCTTCCCATTCAAATCTTCATATACGTGAGAAGCTAATGTTGGACTTGGACGACCTGAACGATTCGCACTTGGTGCTGCAACAGGTACATTCGCCACTTCAATAAGAGCAAGTGCAATTGGGTGATCAGGCATTCTTACTCCAACCGTATTAAGTCCTGCCGTCACCTTCTCTGAAATCCCTTCTTTTCTCGGCAAAATAATTGTTAATGGTCCTGGCCAAAAATGCGCCATTAACTTCTCTGCAACTGGTGGAATTTCTTTCACAATCCCATCTAACTGAGATTTTGTACCTATATGGACAATGAGTGGATTATCACTCGGTCTTCCTTTCGCTTCGAAAATTTTCGCGATTGCTTCATCATCCATCGCATTTGCACCTAACCCATATACTGTTTCCGTAGGGAAAGCCACCGCCTCATTTTCTCTTAATAATTTTGCTGCTTCTTGTAACTGTGGATAATATTTTTTTCTTTCCACAACATTATCCACAACCCACATGTTTGTATGCATTTTTTTCCACGTCCTTTTCTACCCTTAAATACTTGTCTATTTTTAGTTTACTATGAGATTTATCCAAAAGACAAACAAGGTTTATCCACAAAATGTGGATAAACCTAATTAATCCGTGGATAACTTTGTGAATAGCTGACAATTTAGTATTATTGCATTCTGCTCTTTTATATTTTTACAAAAATGTTCTAGCTGTTGAATTCCCTCTGGAACCTCATCCTTTTCTATAGTAAAAAAGTCAAAAAACTGAAAGATCGGTACAGATTGTGGATGATTTGTTAGTAAGTACAATTGTTGAACACTTTTTTCTTTCATATACTGCAAAAACATTTCAAAAAAATATAAGAAAGTCTGTTTATCCACATGAGGTGTGAATAAACAAGAACGAATAAGCACATCTTCCCCACTTTGTTCATAACCAATTACAGCTCGTATTTCTTCCGCTTCTTCCAAAATCATAAATTGTGCGTACAACTCATTTATTTTATCATCTTTTTTATTAGCTTGTCCGAAAAAAGAATGTAATCTTTCCACATCTGCTTTCGTAGCAAAATACACTTTCTTCATAATAAATCCCTCCTCATTTTTATATATGAAGAGGGATTTATTAATAGTACTATTTAGAGAATAAAGATGTAAAAGCTTCTACAATAAACAATTTAACTTCTGGCTTTTCTTCTTCCTCTTCTACTTTTACATATTCATTTTGCTTTTCTTGTTTTTTCTCCACAGGTTTCTCCACTTTTTCCACAGTTTTCATTTCTTCTTTACTTACAGGCTGCTCTTCGACTTTTGTTTCATTTTTTACTACTTTCTTTTCAGAAGCTGTTACTTTTTTTACTACTTCCTGCTTTACAGCTTTCGTTTCTTTTACCTTATCTACTTTCTTCTCTTCTTTATCTATTACTTCCTCATCTAGTTGTTTCACCTGCTCCTCTTCAGGAGATTCCGCCTTCACAACGTGCTCTTCTTTTCTTACAGCTGTCCCGCTCGAAAAATCTAAGAAACACATTGGTGGAAATAATACACACCACCAGTTCGCCCCTTCACCTTCTCCAATTGTGATTAATACTGCTTCATATTCTCCTGCTGGATAAATAAAATTCCCGTATACCTTTGTAGGAAACTTTACATTCTTACTAAATTTCACTTGAAATGAATCTTTACTTCCTTCTCTTTTTAACGTATTTTCCACCGTTTTCTCGATTTCTGGAATATGACTTTGAATTACTTTGCGTGCCTCTTCAAATGAAGTTAAATCCGCTACCCACCCATCAATTTGTGCTTTTACTTCATCACGCACTTTACGTTTCAATGCCTGGTCTTTATCTGAATCACTATTTGCTAAAATTCGTAATCGAACGGCCTCTTTCGGAATAACTGAAGGCCCTTTCGCATCAGCTTTCATATATCCAAACTGCACAAGTAACTGTGCACCAATTAATAGTATAAGAAGATAAGCAATAACTTGTTTTTTCATTTCCTCCACCGTCCCTTCTACAAACAGTGTGGACAGACTTTCATCTTTCTAAACTATTAAATTCAAAATCTATATGAATTTTTCCACAAAAAAATAGAGTAAGGTGTGAACCTTACTCCATCTCTGCAAATACCATACGATCTTTTCCGTTAATATCGAAAACAACCTCAACATGAGCATGTGGAAAAGCTTGTTGTAACAATCTTTTTACATCCTCACCTTGTCCTACTCCAATTTCAAACGCCACAATCGCTTTCTTCTGCAACACATTCGGCAATTCTTCCATAAAACGGCGATAGAAATCTAATCCGTCTTCACCACCAACAAGTGCTCTCTTCGGCTCATGCTCTTTCACAACAGGAGAAAGACCACGCCAATCCTCTTCCGGTATATATGGAGGATTTGAAACAACAACATCTAGCTTTTGACCCGTTTTATGAAATGGTGACAATAAATCACCGTGATAGAACGTTACTTCTGCACCTAAAGCTTTTGCATTTTTTTTTGCAACTTCAATCGACTCTTGTGCAATATCTACTGTATAAACATGAAGATTTTCATTTTCTAAAGCAAGCGTAATAGAAATCGCTCCACTACCTGTACCTATATCTGCTACATGTAGTTTCTCATCACCAAAATGGCGCTCGATTCTTTCTAATACTCCCACTATAAGCTCTTCTGTTTCCGGTCTTGGTATTAATACTTCTTCATTCACAAAGAAAGACCGTCCATAAAACATTTCATAACCAATCATATATTGAATAGGAATACCTTCTACATGCTTGTGGATAAACTCCGTAAAGCTTTTCTCTTGATCCTCAGTTATTTCTTCACGCATATTCATAAGTAATCCTGTTCTGTTCACCTTTAATACATGACAAAGGACAATTTCTCCCGCATTTTCATCTCGTCCATTTTCCTGTAAAAAAGAAGAAGCCCATTTCAGGGCTTCATAGACACGCATTACTCAGCTGCCTCCATCTTTTGAGCCTGATCTTCCATCACTAAGGCATTGATGAAATCATCTAACTTACCTTGTAAGATTTGATCTAGCTTTTGAATCGTTAAACCGATTCGATGGTCTGTAACACGGTTTTGCGGGAAGTTATACGTACGAATACGCTCTGAACGATCTCCCGTACCAACAGCTTGTTTACGGTTTTGATCATACTCAGCTTGCGCTTCTTGTCTAAACTTATCATAAACACGTGCGCGTAATACTTTCATCGCTTTTTCTTTATTCTTGATCTGTGATTTCTCATCCTGACAAGATACAACTACACCAGTCGGTAAATGCGTTAAACGCACCGCTGACATCGTTGTATTAACGCTCTGTCCACCAGGTCCACTAGAAGCGAATGTATCAACACGAACATCTTTCTCATGAATATCAATTTCTACTTCTTCTGCCTCTGGTAATACAGCTACAGTTGCTGTAGATGTATGAATACGTCCACCAGATTCCGTTTCAGGAACACGTTGTACACGGTGAGCACCATTCTCGAATTTCAGCTTCGCGAAAGCACCTTTACCATTAATCATAAAGATAATCTCTTTATATCCACCTAACTCTGTATAGCTAGCCTCAATAATCTCCGTTTTCCAGCCCTGTACCTCAGCGTAACGGCTATACATACGGTATAAGTCACCAGCAAATAAAGCTGCCTCATCTCCACCAGCAGCTCCACGAACCTCAACGATAACGTTCTTATCATCATTAGGGTCTTTTGGAACAAGTAAAATTTTCAGACGCTCTGATAATGTTTTATCTTGTGATTCTAACTCAGAAACTTCTTCTTTTACCATTTCACGCATTTCTGCGTCTAACTTATCTTCTAACATTGCTTTCGCATCTTTTAATTGCTCACGAACATCCTTATACTCACGATACACCTCTACCGTTTCCTGTATATCAGACTGTTCCTTTGAATATTCACGAAGCTTATTTGAATCACTAATAATCGCTGGATCACTTAACAATTCATTTAACTTCTCATAACGATTTTCTACAGCTTGCAAACGATCTAACACATCATTCACCTCTACATCCTAGTATCTAATACAAATAGTATATGGTACTTACTCAAAAAAACGCAAATTATATTTAAAAGTGGCGGTGGCTCTTTCAGCTCTGACCAGCTAAGGTTCTTTCGACCTAAAGGTGCTTTTTACCTTTTGGGCGGAAGGTTCTTAGATGCGAAGAGCTAGCCACCAGAACTAGATATATTTAAAAGCGTAAGCGGATCACACCGCTCATTCTCTCTATTTTGAAAAAAACCCGCCTTGCGCAGCGAGTTTTACTTATCTTTGTTTGCAGGTACTGCATGACAATGACGACAACGCGGTTCATACGATTCTGAAGCTCCAACTAAAATAATTGGATCATCAAATGCCGCTGGTTCTCCATCAATTAATCGTTGTGTACGACTTGCTGGAGATCCACATACAGAACATACTGCTTGTAGTTTTGTCACATGTTCAGCAATCGCCATCAGCTGAGGAACTTGTCCAAATGGTAGACCACGGAAATCTTGGTCTAAACCAGCTACAATGACACGATAGCCACGATTTGCCAATACTTGCACCACTTCCACAATGTCCCCATCAAAAAATTGCACCTCATCGATTGCAATAACATCCAGCTCTTCTGTAATATGTTCAAATATATCCTTTGAAGCTGAAACAGGAACTGCTTTTACCTTTAATCCGTTATGTGATACTACATCTTCTTCACTATATCGATTATCAATACATGGTTTAAATACAATTGCATGTTGTTTTGCAAATTGCGTACGGCGCACACGGCGGATTAGCTCTTCTGACTTGCCAGAAAACATACTACCGCAAATCACTTCAATCCAGCCATTTTGATTTATTAAGTACATGAAGCTCTCCTTTCATCTACTTTTCAGTTAAAAGTAGGGTAAAGGTATAATATTTTCGCAAAAAAAACAGACAAGCGAATACATACACTTGCCTGTTTTATGTTTTTATTACTTAAGACCGTATTTCTTATTGAAGCGGTCAACGCGTCCGTCTGCAGTAGCAAACTTCTGACGTCCAGTGTAGAATGGGTGAGAATCAGAACTGATCTCAACTTTTAGTAATGGATAAGTGTTACCATCTTCCCACTCAACAGTTTCGTTAGATCCTTTAGTAGATCCGCTTAAGAATTTGAAGCCTGTGTTTGTGTCCATGAATACAACTTTCTTGTAATCTGGGTGAATTCCTGCTTTCATTCTTTTCATCTCCTTCCGCCCTGAATCATTTTCGAAACAGAGTTTTTCATCTTCAGCTGCATACACAACTATATTGATGAAACACATATGATGAAATTATAACAAGGCTAACTTCATTTTGCAACTACCTGTTTTTGTCTTTTTAATTTTAAAAGCGCAAGCGGCTCGTTCAGAATGGGAGGGGGATGGAGCTTCTGACGTAGAGGCGCTTTTTGCCTCGTAGGAAGACGCGAAACCACCGACCATTCTAGCCGCTGGAGCTCGATATTAAATTTAAAGTGGAGGTGGCTCGCTCAGCTCTGACCAGCTAAGGTTCTTTCGCCCTAAAGGTGCTTTTTACCTTTTGGGCGGAAGGTTCTTAGATGCGAAGAGCTAGCCACCGGAACTGGATATTATCTTAAAGTGGAGACGGCTCGTTCAAAATCGCAGGGCATTGGAGCTCTCGACCCTGAAGCGCTTTTTGCTTCATGCGAGAGAGCAAAATGACCGGAGATTTTAGCCGCTGGAGCTCGATATTATCTTAAAGTGGAGACGGCTCGTTTAGCTCTGACTGGCTAAGGTTCTCTCACTTATTTCTCTCTTTAATATCACCTAAACAGCATAAAAAACTCGCTTACTATAAAATAAGCGAGTCCTGATTTTTTCCCTTTACTTAGTTGTTACATACCTTTTTGAGTCTGCAACAATGTTTTGTAAAAACTCTTCATTTGTCTTCGTTTGACGAAGCTTACGTAAGAAACTTTCAACGAAGTCTGGTGTATCACGCATTGTTTTACGAATGCCCCATAACTTGTCTAAATGTTCTTTTGGAATTAATAGATCTTCTTTACGTGTACCAGAACGACGAATATCAATCGCCGGGAAGATACGACGTTCAGCTAATGAACGATCTAAGTGAAGTTCCATATTTCCAGTTCCTTTAAATTCCTCGTAAATAACATCGTCCATACGTGATCCTGTATCAACAAGGGCTGTTGCTAAAATTGTTAAGCTACCGCCTTCTTCAATATTACGCGCAGCTCCAAAGAAACGCTTCGGTCTATGGAAGGCAGCTGGATCGATACCACCTGATAATGTTCTACCACTTGGTGGAATAACGAGGTTGTAAGCTCGAGCTAAACGGGTAATACTATCCATTAAAATGATAACATCTTTCTTGTGCTCTACAAGACGCATCGCACGTTCTAACACAAGCTCAGCTACTTTAATATGATTTTCTGGCACTTCATCAAAAGTAGAACTTACAACATCTCCTTTAACAGAACGTTCAATGTCTGTTACTTCCTCTGGACGCTCATCAATTAAAAGTACAATTAATTCTGCTTCCGGATGATTTGTTGTAACACTATGCGCGATTTCTTTTAATAGACTTGTTTTACCAGCCTTTGGAGGCGCAACAATTAAACCACGTTGTCCAAATCCAACTGGTGCGATTAAATCCATGATGCGTGTCGGTAACTTTTTAGGTTCCGTTTCCAATTTCATTTGGCGATCTGGGTATAATGGTGTTAATGCAGGGAAATGCACACGCTCTTTTGCTGAATCTGGATCATCTCCGTTTACAGCTTCAACTTGTAATAACCCAAAATAGCGTTCATTTTCTTTCGGAGGTCGTACTTTACCAGAAACCTTATCTCCATTACGTAAATCGAAACGACGAATTTGCGAAGCTGAGATATAAATATCTTCTGAGCTTGGAGAATAGTTGATAGGACGTAGGAATCCAAATCCTTCTGATTGAATAATTTCTAATACGCCTTCCATGAAAAAGAAACCTTCTTTTTCTGCTCGAGCTTTCAAAATAGAAAAAATTAACTCTTTTTTCGTTAATTTGCTATAATACGAAATCTTAAATTCTTTCGCAAGCTCGTATAACTCTTTTAATTTCATGTTTTCTAATGCTGCAATTGACAAATTCATTCAGACACCACACTTTAACGTTATTCTCTTTTTTCATGGGTAAAGGGAAAAAATACGGAAGGCAAATAATTAATAATGAAAGGCAATAAGTTCAAGTAGGGTAATATTCACTATTGTAACCCTTTTATCTAGTTTTAATCAATACGTTGGAACACAAATACAAGAAGCGAAGACAAGAAAATTTGTCTTCGCTTCTTATTTAATTTAGTTCCAGCTCCGATAGTTAGAAAAGTCGACCATTTTAACCTTTCTGAGCGAGCCGCTTGCACTTTTTATTTAATCCAGCTTCAGCAGCTAGAATGGTCAGTCATTTCACCCCTTCCTGCGAGGCACAAAACGCCTCTTCGTCAGGAGTTCCAATGCCTTCCCCTTCTGAGCAAGCCACCTCCGCTTTTTACTTAATCCAGCTTCAGCAGCTAGAATGGTCGGTGGCTTCACTTCTTCCTACGAGGCAAAAAGCGCCTCTACGTCAGAAGCTCCATCCCCCTCCCATTCTGAACGAGCTGCTTACGCTTTTTATTTAATAACCAAGTTTGGTTTTTTATTCAAGCTATGACGTCCATCCACGAAGCGAACTGTGCCTGATTTTGCGCGCATAACAAGGGATTGCGTTGTTCCTACGCTACCTTTAAATTGAACACCGCGTAATAGTTCTCCATCTGTTACGCCTGTTGCTGCAAAGATTGCATCGTCACCTTTTACTAAGTCCTCCATGCGAAGGATACGATTAATGTCTTCTATGCCCATTTTTTTACAACGTGCTAATTCAGCTTCGTTTTGTGGCAATAGTTTTCCGTGAATTTCTCCACCTAAACATTTTAAAGCAACTGCTGCTAATACACCTTCAGGTGCTCCACCAGATCCAAATAAAATATCTACACCTGTACGATCAAACGCTGTATTAATCGCTCCAGCTACATCTCCATCATTAATCAATTTAATGCGCGCACCAGCTTTACGAATTTCTTCGATAATTTCTTGATGACGTGGACGATTTAAAACTGTCGCTACAACATCTTCAATATCTTTATTTTTCGCTTTCGCAACTGCACGTAAGTTATCAATAATAGGCGCATCAATGTCGACCGCCCCAACTGCTTCTGGGCCAACCGCGATTTTATCCATGTACATGTCAGGGGCATGTAACAAATTACCGTGGTCTGCAATTGCAATAACAGCAAGAGCATTCCAGCCACCAGCTGCTACGATGTTTGTCCCTTCTAAAGGATCAACCGCAACGTCTACACGTGGTCCATATCCTGTACCTAATTTCTCTCCGATATATAGCATTGGTGCTTCATCCATCTCACCTTCACCAATTACAACTGTACCTTTCATCGGAATTGTATCAAATACATCACGCATAGCTGATGTTGCTGCACCGTCTGCCTCATCCTTTTTCCCGCGCCCCATCCAACGCGCTGATGATAAAGCTGCAGCCTCTGTTACACGTACTAACTCCATAGATAAACTTCTCTCCACGATAATCCCTCTCCTTTAAGTCTTTATATTTCTGCCGTATTTTGTGAACCGTGTTTTTCTATAAAGTGTACTTCCGCAAGTAGTGATGCTTCGCTTCCCCCTTGCGGAAGTATCACTTATGCGTTCTTCATTTCTTCAATTTCTTGCTTTGTCATTTGTTCTCGCCAAATGTTTGCTCCAAGCCCTTTAAGCTTGTCCACTATATTCTCATAACCTCGATCAATATGCTCAAGTCCTGTTACTTCTGTAATTCCATCTGCCATTAATCCTGCAATAACAAGTGCCGCTCCTGCTCGTAAATCACTCGCCTTCACTTTTGCACCTTGCAATAATACAGGACCAGTTACAATTGCCGAACGACCCTCTACTTTAATTTGAGCATTCATACGACGTAATTCATCAATGTGTTTGAAACGGGCACCGTAAATCGTATCTGTTACAACTCCTGTTCCGTGCGCCTTTGTTAAAAGCGTCGTAAACGGCTGTTGTAGATCCGTTGGAAAACCTGGATATACAAGCGTTTTGATATCAACTACTTTTAACTTTCTATTACCGTTCACCGTAATTTGATCATCGTTCGTTTCAACTTGAACACCAGCTTCTCTTAGCTTTGCAGTAACTGATTCTAAATGCTGAGGAATAACATTATCAACCGTTACTTCTCCTCCTGATGCAGCTCCTAGAATCATATACGTACCAGCTTCAATACGATCTGGGATGATAGTATGGTGACAACCATGTAAAGAGTCCACACCATCTATTCGGATTACATCTGTACCAGCACCTTTAATACGTGCCCCCATGCTTGTTAACAATGTAGCTACATCAATAATCTCGGGCTCTTTCGCTGCATTTTCAATAACAGTTCTACCTTTTGCTCGTACAGCTGCTAGCATAATATTAATCGTAGCTCCTACACTAACAACATCTAAATAAATACGTGCCCCGCGTAGCTCATCTGCTCTTAAATAGATGGCACCTTGTTCATTCGTAACATGTGCACCTAGCGCTTCAAACCCTTTAATATGCTGATCAATCGGCCTCGGTCCTAAATGACATCCACCCGGAAGCCCAATAACAGCTTTTTTAAAACGGCCAAGCATTGCACCCATTAAATAATAAGAAGCGCGCAATTTTTTCACTTTTCCATTTGGCAAAGGCATTGCAACCATGTTAGAAGGATCGACTACCATCTCCTCCTCCTGTCCATAAGTTACTTTCCCTCCAATTTCCTCTAGTAAGTCTCCTAACATTTTCACGTCCGAAATATTAGGGACACCACCAATAGTTACTGGAGTATCTGCTAAAATTGTCGCTGGAATTAATGCAACGGCACTGTTCTTTGCACCACTTACTCGAATTGTTCCATTTAAAGCTCTTCCGCCTTCAATTAGCAATTTTTCCATATTGAGCTCCCTTCTTGTGAATGTATTTACTTTCTATCTTTTTATAGAAAGCTCCCCTTAAGAATCTCAATTACTCTTTCCATCCCAAAACTCAATAAATAGGAAACCATTATCTTCATTTCTCCTGTAGCACGAATAGATAAAGATCAACTATTCATCGAATGTACTTTATCAATTTAGATACGTTATCACATTTATTAATAGGACTATGCACATTATTTTCTATTTAAAAACCAAAAATGATAAAATCTTTAGACTTGTTCACGCTTTCATTATACAACGAAAGGAAACCGTCTAAAAGACTAGACGGTTTCCAAAACGGAATTTTATTCTTACGCTTTACCGTTAGAACCGAATTCGCGAATTTTACCAATAACAGTTGCTTTGATAGCGTCGCGGCCAGGTCCGATAAATTTACGAGGATCGTAAACTTCTTGGTCTTTGTTTAATACTTCACGAACAGCTTTTGTAAACTCGATTTGGTTCTCAGTGTTTACGTTGATTTTTGAAGTACCTAAAGAGATAGCTTTTTCGATATCAGCAGTTGGGATACCAGTACCACCATGTAATACTAAAGGTACGCCAGTGAAGTCACGAACTTGTTCCATTTCAGCGAATCCTAAGTTAGGCTCACCTTTGTAAGGACCGTGTACAGAACCTAAAGCTGGAGCTAGGCAATCGATACCTGTTGCTTCAACAAGGTGCTTACACTCTGCTGGGTCAGCGTAAATTACGCCTTCAGCGATTACGTCGTCTTCTTGTCCGCCAACTGTTCCAAGCTCAGCTTCAACAGATACGTTACGAGCGTGTGCGTATTCTACTACTTGTTTAGTAGTTTCAACGTTTTCTTCGAATGGGTGGTGAGAAGCGTCGATCATTACAGATGTGAAACCTGCATCGATTGCTTCTTTACATTTTTCGAAGCTTGAACCATGATCAAGGTGAATCGCTACAGGAACAGTGATGTTCATTTCTTCGATTAAAGCTTTAACCATAGCTACAACTGTTTTGAAACCAGTCATATGACGAGCTGCACCCTCAGATACACCTAGGATTACAGGAGATTTTTCTTCTTCCGCAGCAGCTAAGATAGCTTGAGTCCACTCTAAGTTGTTCATGTTGAATTGACCAACTGCGTATTTTCCTTCTAGTGCTTTGTTTAGCATTTCTTTCATAGAAACTAAAGGCATGGTGAATCCTCCTAAAAAACGTTTTTTGTATCCGATAAGTTCTTATCGCTGGTAGTATGACCAGAATAAGGTAAAATATGTATATCTACATACCGGACTTTTTTCTACACTCAATAGGATAACAACTTGTACTCAAAAACTCAACCGTATTCACCTGCACAATAGTCCATGTAAACGCTTTTTTCCATATTTTTTATAAAAAATTCATTTTTACGCCTCTACAGCGAGCTCATTTCTCACAGCTTGACGAATTTCATCAATATCAAATGGTTTAGCAAAATGCATTAAAGCACCTAAATCTTTTGCTTCTTGGATCATATCAAGCTCTCCATAAGCAGTCATTAAAATTACTTTAATACTCTCATCAATTTCTTTTACATGCTTTAAAATCTCTATACCATCCATGCCTGGAATTTTCATATCTAACACTACTAAATCTGGATTATCTTTTTTCACGATATCTAAAGCTTGAAATCCATTTGCTGCTTGGAATGTCTGATAACCTTCTTTTTGGAACACTTCATGTAATAGCACACGAATCCCATATTGATCATCAACGATTAAAATTTTACCTTCCATAATTCCCAACCTTTCTGTGTAAGTACAAGATTTAAAGCTTCTTATATCTTAACGATTTATTTTCGCTATTCTTTGGCAAATTCCTTCCTATTCTTTCTTATTTTACCGTTTCCTATTTTGTTATGCTACCCTACGATTTCACCTTTCTAAAAAAATAAACTATAATGAAAGCCGGCAAACACGTACGAAGGGAGTAACATTATGTTAAAAATTTTTTCAACTCAATTAAGTGGTTATTTCTCCAGAGTTTCTCAAAAAGAAGAAATGAATATAGAAGATAGTGCTCGTTTACTTGCTCAAGCACTAGTTGGCGATGGTTTCATTTATTTACATGGTACAAATGAAATGGAAGGCGTTGTTGCCGAGGCACTATTCGGTGCTGAACCAATGAAGCAAGCAAAACGCTTATTTGAAAATGGTAAAGAAGTAGAAGTAACTTCTGCGGATCGTGTACTTCTTATTAGCCGTTTTTCAACAGATGAAGCGGTTGTAGAAATTGCAAAAAAACTACAAGAAGAGGGACACTCTATTGTCGGCATTTCTGCTCTTCAAGAAGGTACGGAATCACTCGAACGATATACAGACGTACATATTGATACAAAACTGTTAAAAGGTCTTATTCCAGACGATGAAGGTAATCGCTACGGATTCCCAAGTTTAATAGTAGCTTTATTTGCTTATCACGGAATCAAATTTACAATCGATGAAATGTTAAATGAATATTAAAAAAAGCGCCTTATTTCAGGCGCTTTTTTTATTACTTGCTCTCTTTATTCGTAATAGAAGCTCTTACGAAGTCATGGAACAATGGTTGTGGACGGTTTGGACGAGAAACAAGTTCTGGGTGGAACTGTGCTGCCACGAACCAAGGGTGGTCTTTTAATTCAATGATTTCAACTAGACGGCCGTCTGGGCTTGTACCAGAGAATACAAATCCTTCTTTTTCCATATCAGGACGGAACTGGTTGTTGAACTCATAACGATGACGATGACGCTCATATACAACCGGTTCATTATAAGCATTGTAAGCATTTGTTTCTTCAGCAAGCTTACATGGGTATAGACCAAGACGAAGTGTACCACCTAGGTCCTCTACATCTTTTTGTTCTGGTAATAAGTCGATGATTGCATATGGTGTGTCAGGGTTGATTTCAGAAGAGTTAGCACCTTCTAAACCTAATACATTACGTGCGAATTCGATTGATGCAAGTTGCATACCTAAGCAAATTCCTAAGAATGGAACTTTGTTTTCACGAGCATATTGAATCGCAACGATTTTACCTTCTACACCACGATCGCCGAAGCCACCTGGTACAAGGATACCATCTGTATCGCCAACTAATTCTTTTACGTTTTCTGCTGTTACGTGCTCAGCATTTACCCATTTTACTTCTACATCTGTGTCGAATGAGTAACCAGCATGACGAAGTGCTTCTACAACAGAAATATAAGCATCTTGAAGTTCTACATATTTACCAACAAGAGCGATTTTTGTTTTCTTAGAAAGATTACGCACTTTGTTAACTAGCGCAGTCCACTCTGTCATATCTGCAGCTGGATTGTCTAATTTTAAGTGGTCACAAACGATTTGGTCCATGTTTTGTTCTTGAAGAGATAATGGAACCGCATATAAAGTATCTGCATCGCGAGCTTCGATAACTGCTTTTGTATCGATGTCACAGAATAATGCAAGCTTGTCTTTCATATCTTGAGAAACAGGCATTTCTGTACGAACAACGATAATGTTTGGTTGAATACCTAAGCTACGAAGTTCTTTAACACTATGTTGTGTTGGTTTTGTCTTCATTTCACCCGCTGCTTTTAAGTACGGGATTAACGTACAGTGAATGTACATTACATTGTCACGACCGATGTCGCTCTTAATTTGACGGATTGCTTCTAAGAATGGTAGAGACTCGATATCACCAACAGTTCCACCGATTTCTGTAATAACAACATCCGCATTTGTTTCACGACCAGAACGATATACGCGTTCTTTAATTTCGTTAGTAATATGAGGAATAACTTGAACTGTTCCTCCTAAATATTCACCGCGACGCTCTTTTTGAAGAACTGAAGAGTAAATTTTACCTGTTGTTACGTTGCTGTATTTGTTTAAGTTAATGTCGATGAAACGCTCATAGTGACCAAGGTCTAAGTCAGTTTCTGCGCCATCATCTGTTACGAATACCTCACCGTGTTGGTATGGGCTCATAGTCCCTGGGTCTACGTTAATGTATGGATCAAACTTTTGAATCGTTACGTTTAAACCACGATTTTTTAAAAGTCTTCCAAGAGATGCTGCTGTAATACCTTTTCCTAAAGACGATACTACACCGCCTGTTACAAAAATATACTTAGTCATGAAAAAGCTCCCTTCTATTTTGCTGTTATATAATCACCGTTGCAAAGCGCAACGTATGTAGATAACACTGTATCCATCTTATTGTTAGACTCTTTTTATTTTCTAAACAAAAAACAAAAAAGAAAATTGCTCCCCTCATCACAAAAAGTAATAAGTAGGGAGCAATTTTCTTTTATATTTACACTTTAAAAGTATTATCGTCCTTTTTTAAAGAGCCCAAAAATGATTCTACATGGACGATAATGAAAAGTCAAGAACTACAGTTCTTCCTCTTCTTCTTCTTCAGTTTCATCATACTCAAGTTCTTCTTCAGCGAAGTCGTCGTCATCTTCGTCTAAATCATCAAGATCGTCGTCATCTCCGTCTTCTTCTTCAAGAACCTTGTCCAAATCTTCTACATCGTCTTCATCTTCACTTACGTCTGCATCGTCGAAGTCATCTTCGTCTTCTTCAATGTAGTCGTCAAAACCGTCTTCTTCAACTTTACGTTTCTTCTTCGGTTTTGGTTGAGGCAAGATTTCTTCATCAATTTGCTCATATGGGTACCAGCTGCGTAGTCCCCAACGATTTTCTCCTAAATTAATGAAACGTCCATCGATGTTTAAGTCTGTATAAAATTGTGCGATTTTCGCATTAACTTGCTCTTGAGATAGTCCCAGCACTTGAGCGATTTCTTGAACCAACTCGTTGAATGTCGTTGCTTGTTTTTTATCCCCTAAAACGCTATGTACAACTTCAATCATTGAACATTCTTTTAGCTCTTCTGGTGAATATTGCTTAAAATCCACTTATGCGGCACTTCCTTTCATCAAATATAACCTTATATATAACGGCCTGCTTAAAAAAATCCATACTATTCATTATAAACAAAAGTCGCACAAATATGCTACAAAAAAAACGGGAAACTTTTTATAGGGTAGTAAAATTATAATTTGTCTGTTCCTTATTTCGGAAGCATATGGGCCCCTTGCAATACATACCTAATTTGCATTTCTGTATATTCTTCGAGCGTATACAGTTTTTGCAGCGCCCAGCGTCTAAATCCCCACATCTGTCCTTGTATAAAAATATTATGCGCAAGAAGCTGTATTTCTTTTTTATTTAATGTAAATGTTCCATTTTCCGTACACTGTTCTAAAATATTCTCGAACATTCCTACCATTTGAAACTCCTTTTCTAATACATACGGAAGTGATTCTTTCGGTAAAAAGCGTACCTCTTGATACATTATCAATACTTCTTCCTGTAATTCGTCCATCACTTTAAAGTAATTCGTTATTGCTATCTTTAAACTTTCTATACTCCCTTTTTCTGTACACACTACTTCCTCTAATCTTTCTTTTACATGTTCATATATACTATCACAAACTAAATATAAAACATCATCTTTGGTACGAATGTACTCATAAAGTGTCCCTATACTAAACCCAGCCGCTTTTGCAATCTCTCTCGTTGTTGTACGCGGAAATCCTTTTTGTTTAAACAGTTGCACCGCACCTTTAATCATTTGTTCACGTCTTAACGCAACTAATTTTTCATCTTTCACCGATGCATGCACATTATGTTTAACCATTCCCTTCACCTCTCTCTATTATTTTTTGGAAGGAAAAAGCGTAGGAAAATACCTACGCTTTCGTTCCTACTTCGTTAACATACGAGAAATTACAAGCCTCTGAATCTCTTGTGTTCCTTCATATATTTGTGTAATCTTTGCATCTCGCATATAACGCTCTACTGGATAATCTTTCGTATAACCGTAACCACCAAATACTTGCACCGCTTCAGTCGTCACCTTCATCGCTGTATCTCCTGCAAATACTTTTGACATCGCTGATTCTTTTCCATACGGAAGCCCTTCTGATTCAAGCCAAGCCGCTTGATATGTTAAAAGGCGTGCTGCTTCTACATCTGTTGCCATATCCGCAAGTTTAAAGCCAATCCCTTGCTGCGCCGCAATTGGTTTTCCAAACTGATGGCGCTCCCTTGCATATTCTACAGAAGCATCTAAAGCCCCTTGTGCAATCCCAACAGCTTGCGCCGCAATACCGTTACGACCTCCATCTAATGTTTGCATCGCAACTTTAAACCCTTGCCCCTCTCCTCCAAGTAGATTCTCTACAGGAATACGGCAATCTTCAAACATAATTTCAGTCGTTGGTGAAGAGCGAATCCCTAGCTTGCTCTCCTTCTTCCCAACTGAAAATCCCGGTGTATCACTTTCTACAATAAATGCACTCGTACCGCGCTGCTTCGATTCAGGATCAGTTAGCGCAAAAACAACATAAATATCAGCAATACCGCCATTTGTAATGAAAATTTTTGATCCATTTAAAATATAATGATCGCCATCTCTCTTTGCGATTGTCTTCATTCCACCAGCATCCGATCCAGATCCTGGTTCCGTTAAGCCGTATGCACCAATTTTCTTCCCTTCAGCCATCGGCCGTAAAAACTTTTGCTTTTGCTCTTCCGTCCCAAATTTAAAAATTGGCCATCCCGCAAGTGAAGTATGCGCAGACAGTGTTACACCTGTTGAAGCACAAACGCGAGATAATTCTTCAATAGCGATTACGTATGCTAAGTAATCGCTTCCAATTCCACCGTACTCTTCAGGCCATGGAATACCAGTTAAACCAAGCTCTGCCATTTGATCAAATAACTCTCGATCAAATCGCTCTTCTTCATCACGCTCAGCTGCTGTTGGTGCCACTTCATTTTTAGCAAAATCTCGAACCATTTTTCTTATCATTTCATGTTCTTCTGATAGTTTAAAATGCATCTCCGTCTCCCCCTCGCTCTTTTATAAAGCACGGCTAATAACAAGTTTCTGTATTTCACTTGTTCCTTCATATATTTGCGTAATTTTCGCATCACGGAAAAATCGTTCTACTGGATAGTCTTTCGTATAACCGTAACCACCAAATACTTGCACCGCCTCAATCGCGACTTCAACCGCTGTCTTAGAAGCAAATAATTTCGCAATAGATGCTTCTTTACCGCATGGTAATCCTTGTGCCCTAAGAGATGCCGCTCTATATACGAGTAACCTTGCTGCCTCGACACTTGTTGCCATATCTGCAAGCTTGAAGCCAATCCCTTGCTGCGCCGCAATTGGCTTCCCGAATTGCTCTCTTTCTTTTGCATAATCAATTGCACAGCCAAGCGCCGCTTCAGCAATTCCTAAAGCCTGCGCACCGATTCCAATTCGCCCAACATCTAAATTCGCCATCGCCACTTTGAATCCTTGTCCTTCTTCCCCAAGTAAATTCTCAGCTGGCACTTTCATATCTTCAAAAGTAAGTTGTACTGTACGAGAACCGAGAAGTCCCATCTTATGTTCATCTTTTCCAATGATTAAACCAGGTGTATCTTTCTCTACTATAAATGCAGAAATACCACTTTTTCCTGCCTCTGGATTTGTAGAAGCGAATACAATGTATGTACTTGCTTCACCACCATTTGTAATAAACACTTTCGATCCATTAATAATATAATGATCACCTTTTTTCACAGCTCTTGATTTCAAACTCCCTGCATCTGATCCTGCATTTGGCTCTGTTAAAGCAAATGCACCTAAATATTCCCCGGTTGCAAGTTTAGAAACATATTTTTTCTTCTGTTCTTCTGTTCCAAAATATAAAATCGGATTCATTCCAACTGACGTATGTACAGCTAAAATTACACCAACTGTTGCACTTACCTTTGAGATTTCCTCAATTGCTAGAATGTAAGAAATAAAGTCCATTTCTGCCCCGCCGTATTTTGCAGGCGCTGGAATACCCATTAATCCAAGCTCACCCATCTTTTGCAAAATCTCTTTCGGGAACACCCCTTGTTCCATACTAGGAACAAAGGGAGCTATTTCCTTCTGTGCAAAATCCCGAACCATTTTCCTCATCATTTGCTGCTCTTCATTAAAACGAAAGTTCATATATTCCGCCTCCATTTGCTATATATCCTTTAAATAATTTGGTAAGACCACTATGTTGTAACAAAGGGGGCATTTATTCGTAAACGTAGAATCCACGACCTGTTTTACGCCCTAACCATCCTGCATTCACATACTTACGTAATAATGGACATGGGCGATATTTACTATCTCCTAATCCTTCATGCAACACTTCCATAATGTATAAACACGTATCTAAACCGATAAAATCAGCGAGTGTCAAAGGCCCCATCGGATGGTTCATACCAAGCTTCATGACTTCATCAATTGCTTCTTTCGTCGCTACACCTTCATATAACGTATAAATTGCTTCGTTAATCATCGGTAGTAAAATGCGGTTTGATACAAAACCTGGGAAATCATTCACTTCAACTGGTACTTTCCCAATTTTTTTCGTAATATCTTCAATTGCTTCATATACCGCATCATCGGTAGCCAAACCACGAATAATCTCAACAAGCTTCATAACTGGAACTGGATTCATAAAGTGCATACCGATTACTTTTTCCGGACGCTTCGTTACCGCTGCAATTTCTGTAATTGGCAGAGATGACGTATTCGTCGCTAAAATTGCGTGTTCTGGAGAAATTTCATCTAGATTCGCAAAGATTTTCTTTTTAATATCCATTTTCTCAACAGCTGCTTCAATAATAAGATCCGCTTCTTTCACACAATCTAAATCAAGCGTTACTGTAAGACGATTTAATGTCGCTTCCTTCTCTTCTTCCTTCATACGTCCTTTTTCTACTTGGCGCGCTAAGTTTTTCGTAATGATAGCCATTCCTCTATCTAATTGCTCTTGCTTTAAATCTTGTACCTTCACGTCATATCCTGCCATTGCACATACTTGTGCAATTCCTGATCCCATTTGCCCTGCACCAATTACAACAATGTTTTGTACACCCATTTTTTCTTCCCCCTTAATTGTTAATAAATTTTATACCCTCGAACTTTAATTAGTGGACTTCAATCATCACTGCGTCCCCTTGACCGCCACCGCTACAAATCGAAGCAATTCCAATTCCGCCGCCGCTCTGCTTAAGTGCATGGATTAGTGTAACGATAATGCGCGCTCCGCTTGCTCCAATTGGATGTCCCATCGCTACCGCGCCGCCATTTACATTCAATTTTTCCGGATCAATTCCTGCGATTTCTGTACTTGCAATTGCTACCGCTGCAAATGCTTCATTAATCTCGAATAAATCGATGTCTTCAATTTTCTTGCCTGTTTTTTCAAGCAATGCGTTAATTGCATAACCTGGCGTTCTTGGGAAATCTTTAGATTCCACTGCAATTGCTGTATGCGCCAAAATTGTCGCTAATGGCTTTCTTCCTTCTTGCTTCGCTCTGTCTTCGCTCATTAATACAAGTGCGGCACCACCATCATTTAGTCCCGGCGCATTACCAGCTGTCACCGTCGCTGTCTTATCAAATACAGGTTTTAACTTTGCTAACTTTTCAATCGTTGTATCTTCACGTGGCGCCTCATCCTTTGCAACGACAATAGGATCGCCTTTTCTTTGCGGAATCGTTACTGGCACGATTTCCTCTTCAAAACGCCCTTCTTTATGTGCTGAAACCGCACGCTGATGGCTACGATATGCCCATTCATCTTGCGCTTCGCGAGAAATTCCATCTTCCTTCGCAACTTCTCCGCCATAAACGCCCATGTGTGTACCTGAAAATGCACATGTTAAACCGTCAGCAACGTTTAAATCAACAACTTCGTTATTGCCCATTCTGTATCCCCATCTTGCTCCGCGTAAAATGTAAGGACTGTTACTCATCGACTCCATACCGCCAGCTACAATTAGTGATTGATCGCCAGTACGAATAATCTGATCCGCCAACGTAACCGCACGAAGTCCTGATGCACAAACTTTATTCACTGTTTCCGTCTGCACTTCCCATGGGATTCCAGCAGCCCTTGCAGCTTGGCGCGATGGAATTTGCCCCTGTCCACCTTGAATAACCGTTCCAAATATAACTTCTTCAACATCACTAGCCGCAACATTTGCTCTTTCAAGCGCTGCTTTAATTGCAATTCCTCCAAGTTCCGTCGCTTTTACATCTTTTAAAGATCCTCCAAATTTTCCAACTGGTGTTCTTGCAGCACTTAAAATAACTGTTTTACTCATGTTTCTTTCCCCCATTTCATTTTTTAACACTGAGCGCTCGCTCGGTATCCCTACGTTGAGAAGAGGTGCAATCATTGCACCTCTTTCTAAAGTTGTATACATTCTTGCAAACTACATCGCTTCTTTTTTCTGTCCGATAACAGATCGTTCTAAAATCTCTGTCACATCAAGAGTTTGAACCTTCTCTTCTACCTCTTTCGCTTTCGTTCCATCACTGATCATCGTTAAGCAATATGGACAACCTGTACCGATAATGGATGGCTGTACAGCTAATGCTTGTTCTGTACGAGCAACGTTAATACGTGAACCTGTTGTTTCTTCCATCCACATTAAGCCACCACCTGCGCCACAGCACATTCCCGTTTCACGGTTACGTGCCATTTCTACAAGATTCACTCCAGGAATCGCTTTCAAAATGTCACGTGGCGCTTCATACACTTCGTTGTATCTTCCTAAATAACAGGAATCATGGTACGTAACTGTTTCTTCAATAGCGTGAACAGGCTTTAAGCGCCCTTCTTTCACCCACTGAGCTAACAATTCTGTATGATGATAGACTTCTGCTTGCAAGCCAAAGTCCGGATACTCATTTTTAAATGTGTTATAAGCATGAGGATCAATCGTAACGATTTTCTTCACTCCTGCCTTTTCAAATTCTTCGATATTCTTTGTCGCCATCTCTTGGAATACAAATTCATTTCCAAGGCGGCGTGGTGTATCTCCAGAATTCTTTTCTTTATTACCGAGAATTGCGAATGAAATGCCTGCTTCGTTCATTAACTTCGCAAACGATATCGCAATCTTCTGACTACGATTGTCGTATGATCCCATTGAACCAACCCAGAATAAATACTCGAATTCCTCCCCAGCTTTTGATTTTTCTTTTACAGTTGGAACTGTTACTTCGTCATCACCTTGGCGCCATGTTTCACGCTCTTTACGGTTCAGCCCCCACGGATTTCCTTGACGCTCGATATTTGTCATCGCGCGTTGTGCTTCCGCGTCCATTTTCCCTTCAGTCAAAACGAGATATCGACGTAAGTCAATAATTTTGTCAACATGCTCATTCATAACTGGGCATTGATCTTCACAGTTACGACACGTTGTACATGCCCAAATCTCTTCTTCTGTAATAACATCTCCGATTAAACTCGGATCGTAAGCGAGCGTTGTAGACGCTGATTCTTGTTGCCCTTTTCCAGCTGCCATCATCGCTAACTGATTTCCTTGTGTATTATTGAAGGCAACTACTGGAACCCACGGTGCTTTTGATGTTACCGCAGCTCCTTTATCAGTTAAATGATCGCGAAGTTTTAAAATTAAGTCCATCGGTGATAACATTTTTCCTGTTCCTGTTGCCGGACACATATTTGTACAACGGCCACACTCTACACAAGCGTATAAGTCAATAAGTTGATTTTGTCTAAAGTCTTCGATTTTACCAACTCCAAATGTTTCTTGCGTTTCATCTTCAAAATCAATCTTTTCAAGCTTCCCTGGGTTTGAAAGACGACCGAAGAATACATTAGCTGGTCCTGCAATTAAATGCGCATGTTTTGATTGTGGAACATACACTAAAAACGTTAACAAAATTAGTAAATGCACCCACCAAGAAAAATAGAACACTGAAATGGCTACGGTTTCATTTATCCCGCTAAAAACGTAAGCGATTGCAGAAGCAATTGGTTCACTCCATGAAAGCTCCTCGCCATGCCATATAAGTCCCATACCGTTACCAAGTAGCACAGAAATCATTAAACCACCGATAAAAATAAGAACAAGACCTGATTTGAAGTTACGTTTTAAACGAACAAGCTTTTCTACATAACGTCTATGAAAAGCCCAAAATACTGCAATTAAAATAACAAGTGTGACAATTTCCTGGAAGAATGTAAATGCAGGGTATAGTGGTCCAAGTGGAAGATGTGATCCTGGTGCGAGTCCTTTCCAAACGAAGTCAATTGCTCCAAATTGGACAAGAATAAATCCGTAAAAGAACATAACGTGAATGATGCCACTTTTCTTATCTTTCAGCAGCTTTTTCTGACCGAAAACATTGACCTTAAGGAGATCCCAACGCTCTTTAAAACGACGGTCAAACTCAATTTTTTTTCCTAATTGTATGTAGGCCATTCTCGTCCGTATAAGATATACAAACAAATATCCTGCATAAGCAATAACAGCAATGGCAGCCAGCCAATTAATAATCAGTAAGCTATTCATTTTTATGCTACCCCTCTCTTTGTAAGCCCTCTTTCTTTTTGAATCTTCAAAAATATATAATTTTCTGAATTATATCCCCTATCCCCATTATATAATGAGTGAGCATTCAGTCAACAGTTTTTTGTTATAGAACAACACATTTTTTCATAAAGCTGTTTATTTCGGTGAAACTATAAAGTGAAACTTTAATCAGTAGGGGCGGTTCTTCCCCCGCTGATTATTAGTTGAACCAATCGGGCTTTTATGGGCAGTTGATTTCCTAACTAGCTTCTGCTTATTCATCAATTTTTGAAATAGGAAGCTTACTGCCCGTTAAAGCGGGGTAAAGTGAAACTTTAACCAGTACAACATCTATCCTCTAAAGAAATTTATAATAACAGCCGTGCTACCCGTATCATTTGTAACATACTGAAGGTGAAAAGAATGCGAAGGAGGGAATTCACTGATGCTCTACTTATCTCTTTTGTTAATATCCGTTGCTCTTTGGATTACAATTGACCTTTCATACGGGAGACTTCTTCATTTAAAACGGGTAAGCTCTCGCACTTTCCCTTTACGTCAAAGTGATTTTCACCTTTATACATATGGGAAAGATTTATATGACGCTTTATTTACTGATATAAAACAAGCACAGCACCACATTCATATTTTATTCTTCATTGTAAAAAACGATAAAATCAGTCGTGAATTTTTAAATTTGTTGATTGATAAGGCTCAGGAAGGAATTGAAGTACGACTTTTACTTGATCGATTTGGCAGCCATTCTTTATCAAACGAAGCTATTCGCTCCCTGCAAAAACATGGTGTATCTTTTTCATTTTGTCATAAGGTAAAATTTCCTCTTCCTTTCTTTTCTGCCAATCAAAGAAATCATAGAAAAATTACAGTGATTGATGGGAAAACCGGCTATATCGGGGGATTTAATATTGGCGAAGAGTATCTAGGGCATAATGAACACTTAGGATTATGGCGAGACTATCATTTACGTCTTACAGGAGAAGGGGTTCAAGATTTACAAAAGCAATTTTTGCATGATTGGTTTGATGATACGAAACAGAATTTATTGGATGCTTCTCTTTATTTTCCAAAACAACAACCAGGTACCATCTTGCATCAATTTATTCCGACTGATGGTGCTTATTTACAGCATACTTTTTTACATTTAATTAACGCGGCAAAAAAAGAAATCTGTATCGGTACACCATATTTCATTCCTGGAAAAAAAATTATGAATGCCTTATTAAAAGCAAGAGAAAGAGGGGTTCAAATCACAATTCTTGTTCCAGAAAAAGCTGATCACCCTCTCGTTCGGGAAGCAAAATTCCCGTACTGCCGAAAATTAATACAGGCTGGTTGCAATATTTATGCATTTCAACAAGGGTTTTTTCACGCCAAAATTATTATAGTGGACGATAATATTTGTGATATCGGAACGGCAAACTTTGATATGAGAAGTTTATATATTAATCATGAAATAAACTGCCTGTTATATAATAAACATTTCATTCAAACAGTAAAAAATAAATTCCATGAAGATCTAGAGAATGCATCCGTACTTTCCTATAGCGATGTAAACCCGCCTTCTCTTATCGATAGAGGAAAGGAATGGATTGGAACAATGTTTGCTTTCTTTTTATAGGAAAGACAATGAATAAAAGAGGTGTATCTCATATGATTATACGGTTTGGATATGTCTCACATGCAATGGCACTCTGGGACTGTTCTCCTGCCAAAACAATGACGTTTACAAGCTTTAAGAAACTTAGCAAGCAAGAACGAGAAGACAAACTGTACCATGTTATAAGGCAAAATTTAGAGCACACAATACGTATCCTTCATTACAATATAGCACATGAAATCCCACTATATCGCCTATCGTCTTCCATCGTCCCACTTGCAACACATCCCGAAGTCGAGTTTGACTATATTGGGGTATTCACACCACTTTGGCATAAAATAGGGGCTTTAATTAAAGAACACAATTTACGAATAAGTTTTCATCCGAATCAATTTACGCTATTTACAAGCGACAAACCACATATTACTACTAACGCTATTACGGATATGACTTATCATTATAAAATATTGGATGCTATAGGCATTGCAGATTCTTCTTACATTAATATTCATGTAGGTGGAGCCTATGGAAATAAAGAAAAGGCAATTGAGCGCTTCCATGAAAACATAAAAAAACTTCCTACACATATAAAAAAACAAATGACTCTTGAAAATGATGATAAAACCTATACAACCGCTGAAACTTTATCCATTTGCCAAAAAGAAAATATTCCATTTGTATTTGATTATCATCATCATATGGCCAATCTTTGCGAGGAACCACTAGAAGAGTTGCTTCCTGCAATTTTTGAAACTTGGTCACATACAAATATCTCTCCTAAAGTTCACATTTCCTCCCCGAGATCGGAAAAAGAATTTAGGGCTCATGCTGAATATATCGATTTAGAGTTTATTAAGCCTTTCTTACACATTGCAAAAAAACACAATCATAATTTCGATATTATGATTGAAAGTAAACAAAAAGACTTAGCACTATTCCAATTAATAGATGAACTTTCTGCTATAAGAGGAATGAAAAGAATAGGTGGTGCAATGTTACAGTGGTAAATTGTAACTTTGCACCATTTTTTCAAAAAAGTAATTTTTATAGTAAAAAACATTCTGTTTTATATGCTATTATTTAAATTAGCATTTTCTCCCCGAGATTCAACTTTATTGAAACGGAGTCATAATATGATTAATCAAAAAAAGTATATACAATCTGTCATAATATACATATTTATATTTGCTCTTTGGATATTCCTTATACCAAATGAGTCGAATATAAAAGAAATCGGGATTCTTTTCTTATTCTGTTTCGCTGCACTTTTTTCTTGCTATTGCTTATGTAAAGCGATTAGAAAAATGACGCATGGTGATAAATTATTTTGGATTTTATTATTATGTACTTGTCTATGCGGGTTAGCTATGGAAATAACTTTATTTCTTCCTTCACTTTCTATTCATAAGCAAGTTA
>NZ_JBEUTW010000022.1:0-67488 GCF_040492675.1 Bacillus sp. AP50 | reverse complement strand
TTCTTTTTTCACTTGCGGCGATATTATATTATTTTTTTTCGTTTGCGGAGAAATGATATTGTTAGGTTTCATTTTACTAATTTGAGGAGCAATTAACTCGCTTCCTTTTTTTATTACATCTGAAATTTTATATTCTTTTTTCGGTTTTATTGGTGGTTGTGGCGGCTGCGGTAATACATTTACCGAAAACTTCGTGTTTTCTTTTTCCGCCGGTTTTTGTTTTTCTATCACAGGTGGTTTTTGAATAACAGACGGTTTTTCTTTTTGAATTGGCTGTTCTTTTTGCACCTCTTTTTGCGGTTTCACCTGTACTTCTTTTTGCGGCTTTACCTGCATCTCCTTCTGTGGTTTCACCTGTACTTCTTTTTGTGGCTTTACTTGCATCTCTTTCTGCGGTTTTACTTGCACTTCTTTTTGTGTTTGTTGCATAGCTGGCTGCTGTGTAATTGGTGCTGATTGATACGTAACTTCTTCCTCATCTTCTATTCCAAGCGGAGTTGGTGTTGCTGCAAATTCTTTTTGCTGCACTTCTTTTACGTATTGCTTTGGAGGCGCTGAACCTGCTCCAGCCTGTTGTTTCATGTGAACACTCTTTGATGGCACTTTAATTTTCATACCTGGCATGATTAAATCTGGATTACTAAGTTGTGTATTTGTTTTTTTCAACGTGTCAAAATCCACTCCGTACTTTTTCGCAATTTTCCAAAGGGTATCCCCTTTTTGCACGATATGAATTTTCAAATTTTCCCCCTCCTGTATAACTTATCTATAAATAACAAATCTCATGAAGTAACTCTTTCTAAATAACATTAACTTCTTTTCACTTTTATCACTTCTTCGATTTTTAATATCATTCGAAGTGGAATAAGCATAAAGAACCACAATGATTTCTTCAAAACAATGTATGCCCATTTCGTTCTCGTTATGATTATATGTATGAAAAAAGCAACGGGAATACCGTTGCTTTACACACGCTCTAACATACGATTTAATGCAAGAACTGCTTCTGCCGTTACTTGTTTGTCTACGCTAATAACATTAATTTCTTCTCCTCTTTCTATCGTTTCAAGTGTCCATAATAAGTGAGGCAGATCAATTCGATTCATCGTTAAGCACGGACACATAAATGGATTAAGCGAAACAATTTCTTTATCTGGATGTTGCTTAATAATTCGATTTACTAAATTCATTTCTGTACCAATCGCCCATTTGCTACCAGATGGCGCTGATTCAATCATATCAATAATATATTTCGTTGAGCCTGCATAATCTGAAGCAGCTACAACTTCATAGCAACATTCTGGATGTACAATAATATTCATATTAGAATGATTTTTTCGTACACTCTCAATATTCTTCACTGTAAAATTTTGATGAACAGAACAATGTCCTTTCCATAAAATCACTTGAATTTCTTCTATATCCCCATCGTACTCTAATGAATCTGTGTGTGGGTCCCATACTGCCATTTTATCTAACGGGATACCTAGATCGTACGCTGTATTTCTCCCTAAATGTTGGTCTGGTAAAAAGACGAGACGTTCTTTTTGAGTAAACGCCCAAGATACCATTTGCTTTGCATTAGAAGAAGTTACTGTTGCTCCTCCGTTACGACCACAAAACGCTTTAATTGCAGCTGTAGAGTTCACATATGTTAACGGAATCATCGTATCTCCAAATAATTTCGTGAGCTCTTTCCATGCTCTTTCTGTTTGTTCAATATCTGCCATATCCGCCATCGAACAACCTGCACGCATATCTGGTAAGATGACAACTTGATCATCTGTAGTTAACATATCTGCTGTTTCCGCCATAAAGTGCACCCCGCAAAACACAATATATTTTGCATCTTTATTGCTCGCTGCAACTTGCGCAAGCTGAAGTGAATCCCCTGCTGCATCTGAAAATTGTACCACTTCATCTTTTTGATAATGATGCCCTGGAATGAATAACATTTTCCCCATTTTCTCTTTAATTTCACGAACACGCTTTTCCATATCTTCCGTTGACATCGTGTAATAACGCTCTGGTAACATCGTTTCAATTGGCTGTACTTGTTCTAAAATACTCATATACGTTTCTCCCCCTCTAAGCCACTTTCCTTACTCTTCAATATTGAAACTAATATCAAGTGCTTTCACTGAATGTGTTAACGCTCCAAGTGAAATATAATCTACCCCTGTTTTTCCGTATTTTGATAAATCTTCAATTGTGATGCCCCCTGAAGCTTCTGTAACGATAGCGCTTGGTACAATTTTTGAAAACTCCCGGATTTCATCTGGCGTACGATTATCGAACATAATAATATCCGCACCAGCAGCAACAGCCTCTCTCACCTGTTCCTCAGTTTCTGTTTCTACTTCTACTTTCACCATATGTCCTAACTTTTCTTTCACTGATGTAACAGCTTTTGTAATAGAACCAGCAAACGCAATATGATTGTCTTTAATCATGACACCATCATATAAACCGAAGCGATGATTAAATCCACCGCCGCACACGACTCCATACTTATCAAACATACGTAGTCCTGGCATCGTTTTTCGTGTATCACAAATGCGAGTATGACTGCTATCTAAAGCAAGAACCGCTTTACGCGTCATCGTCGCTATTCCGCTCATACGCTGAATAACATTTAATATAACGCGCTCTGCTGTTAATAACGATGCAATTGGACCTTGCACTGTTGCAATGATTTCGCCTTTTTCTACAAGATCCCCATCTTTTTTATGAAGCTCTACTTCAATTCTCTCATCAATTAATTTAAATCCTGATTCAATTACTAAACGTCCTGCAAAGACCCCTGTATCCTTCGCAAGAAACGTTCCTTTCGAAAGCAAGTTATCTGGAAAAATAAGCTGAGATGTTACATCTCTTTCCCCTATATCTTCTAAAAAAAATCGATTTAATGCTTCTTTAACTTTTATCGTGTTCATAAAGCCTCTCTTCCCCTCATCACACAAGTTGTCGCTTTCTCTTTACTCGAACAATCTCTTTCTTTCCTATATTTCTATCTGGATAATCACTCCGGTAATGCCCGCCAATACTTTCTTCTCTTTGCAAGGCTGATACAACTATAAGCTCACAAACCGTTAACATATTAATAAGCGTTATCTCTTCATTCGTAAGAACATCATGTTGTAATATCATATTTCGAACACCATACTTACTAAGCCATCTCTTCGCATAAGATAAACTTTGCTCTGTTCGCACAATCCCAACATATTTCATCATGCATTTTTGTATTTCTTCTTTCGTCGGTAAATGATTCAGAACGATAAACTTTGCTTCCTTTTCGGCTAGCATGTTCACCTTTTCTTTTGTCTCTCTAGATAAAATGTGTCGTCCGATTCTTTTTCCAAACACAAGACCTTCTAATAATGAATTACTCGCTAATCTATTTGCACCATGAACCCCGTTACAAGCTACTTCACCGACTGCGTATAAGTTCGGAATAGACGTCTCTCCATCACAGTTCGTTTTCACGCCGCCCATGTGAAAATGAGTACCGGGCACGATTGGAATAAGTTTTTTATTTATATCGACTCCATTTGTTTTACATATCGATGACACGGTCGGAAAGCGTTGTTCAAAGTTTTGAATCATTTCGATGTTTAAGTACACTTTTTCACCCGCAAGTAGCTGTTCATGAATAGCCCTTGCGACTACATCACGAGGCGCTAGATCCTGTTCGGAATGTATATCCATCATAAAACGCTGCCCTTTTCCATTTATAAGGACAGCTCCTTCTCCGCGAACAGCTTCGGACACGAGGCCGGAACAACGCCCACCCGCGTATAACATCGTCGGATGAAATTGTATAAACTCTAAATCTACAAGCTCTCCGCCTGCACGGTACACCATTGCAAGTCCATCGCCTGTAATCGTCTCATCATTAGAAGTAAAGGCGTATAAACCGCCAATACCGCCTGAAGCTAACACCGTATAATCTGCATTGTAACGTTTCAATTCTCCTTTATTGTTGCGAGTTAAAGCCCCAACACATTTATCTTTTTCTATAATAAAATCGAGCACCATTTCCTGTTCCACTACCGTAACGTATGGAGCTACTTCTTGAATAAGATGCTCTAATAAATTCTTTCCTGTTGCATCGCCACCTGCATGTAAAATACGACGTTTTCGATGCGCTCCTTCTTTTCCAAGATGAGGACCTGTTTCATCCCCATCAAATTTCATTCCTCTTTCAATAAGGTTATTAATTTCTTTCGGTCCCTCCTCGACTAAATAACGGACCACTTCTTCATTGTTATAATGACAACCTGCTACTAATGTATCTTCAAAATGATCATTAGGATTGTCATATGTAGCTACCGCTGCGGCAATTCCACCTTGAGCTAAATGTGTATTATTATTACGTTTCGTCTCCTTTGTGATAATAATCACATTCTTTTCGTGACAAATCTCTTTTGCAACACGAAGTGCCGCAACACCACTTCCAATAATTAAGACATCTGCACTTGGCATAATTGTTGCCTCCTACTTTACACTTTTCAACTGTCTTGACACCTATATTTACATAGTTTTAAAATAATGACAAGAGTTTTTTTATAATTCTTATTTTCACTACCATTTAAAAAGTAAAAGAACTGTAACTCTTACTAGAGAGAGGAACTTACATGATGATATATCTTGACTATGCAGCTACTACACCTATGAGCGAGGAAGCGTTACAAACATATATGAAAGCAGCGTCGCAATACTTCGGAAATGAACAAAGTTTACATGATATTGGAGGAACAGCTGCTTCTTTATTACAAGTTTGCCGAGAAACATTTGCGGAAATGATTGGAGGAAAAGAACAAGGAGTATTTTTCACAAGTGGCGGATCGGAATCAAACTATCTTGCGATTCAATCACTTCTAAATGCCCGAACTAAGAAGCATATTATTACGACACCTATGGAACATGCATCCATTCGAAGTTATTTTCAATCTCTAAAATCAAAAGGCTATACGATCACTGAAATTCCTGTTGATAAAAGCGGACTCCTTTGTTTAGTAGATTTAGAGGCAGCTATTACAGAAGATACTGTGCTAGCAAGTATACAGCATGGAAACTCTGAAATCGGAACCGTTCAAAACATTACAGAAATCGGGGCACTTTTAAAAAAATATAATGTTTTATTTCATACAGATTGTGTGCAAACGTTTGGTAAACTGCCTATCCATGTTTTTGAGATGGGCATTGATAGTCTTTCTGTTTCAGCACATAAAATATACGGACCAAAAGGTGTCGGCGCTTGCTACATAAATCCGCAATCTCGCTGGGAACAAGTATTTCCAGGAACTTCTCACGAAAAAGGATTTCGCCCAGGCACAGTAAATGTTCCCGGCATCGCATCTTTTTTAACAGCTGCTGAAAATATATTAAAAACCCAATGGGAAGAAAGTTTACGTTTTAAAGAGTTACGCTCCTACTTTTTAGAGCAAATACAAACACTTCCGCTAGAAATTGAAGTAGAAGGTCATTCTACTTCTTGTTTACCACATATTGTTGGGGTTACAATAAAAGGAATAGAAGGTCAATATACTATGCTAGAATGTAATCGCCATGGTATCGCCATTTCCACCGGAAGTGCTTGCCAAGTCGGTAAACAAGAACCTTCGAAAACTATGCTCGCAATTGGAAAAACGTATGAAGAGGCCAAACAATATGTCCGCTTCTCTTTCGGACAACAAACAACGAAAGATCAAATTGATACTACTATTCATGCACTACACACAATTGGAAATCAATTTTATAGAGGTGTTAAATCATAATGAAACAAAATGAACAAAAAAAGATTTTAGGTGAAGAAAGACGACAGCTTATCCTTCAGTGGCTTCTCGCTGCAAATGAGCCGTTATCTGGGAATGAACTATCGAAGAAGACAAACGTAAGTAGACAAGTTATCGTGCAAGATATTTCCTTGCTTAAAGCACGAAACGAACCAATTATTGCGACTGCCCAAGGCTATTTATATTTAAAGCCACAAGAGAAACAACAAGCTTTTGAACGCGTAATCGTATGCCAGCACAAACCAGCAGAAGTACGTCAAGAACTTACAATGCTTGTTGACCACGGCGTTACGATTAAAGACGTAAAAGTTGAGCATCCTGTATACGGTGACCTAACAGCATCCATTATGGTAAGCAATCGCTTTGATGTAGAGCAATATTTACAAAAAATCGAAAACACAAATGCTTCCTATCTATCGCAACTAACAGACGGTATTCACTTACATACAATTGAAGCAGATTCTAAAGAGAAGTTAGATGCTGCTTGTGAGGCGTTAGATAAAGCAGGATTTCTCGTTTATTAATGTAAAGCACAGAGTTTTTTATCATTCTCTGTGCTTTTTTAATGCTATAATATTGTAATCAATCGTAAAGGAGATCAAATATGGGAATTGAACTCGTTCACTTTAGCATTGGCAAACCGAAACAAATGAAATATGGCGAAGATAAAGAAATGATAACAGGTATATGTAAAGACCCTACAGAAGAGGCCTTTCTCTCAAAAGACGGATTTCGTGGTGATGACGTAGCGGATTTAAAACATCACGGCGGTCCTGATCGTGCTGTTTGTGTGTACCCACACGAGCATTACGCACTATGGGAAGAGGAATTTCAAACTACGCTTCCAGCTTCCACATTTGGCGAAAACATTACCGTAACAAATATGTTAGAGCGTGATGTTTGCATCGGAGATACATATCAACTAGGTGAAACAATCATTCAAGTGACACAAGCAAGAGTACCTTGTAGCACAATTTCAAAACGTCTTGGCATCCCTGGCATACTGCCACGCATTGTAGCAACTGGATTTACAGGCTACCTATGCCGTGTTCTTCAAGAAGGTACTGTACGTAAAGATTCTAAAATTACATTACTAGAACGTCAACCGAGCAATGTTTCTGTCTTGTTCTCTAACGAAATTTATTTTCATAATAGAAAAGATAAAGATGGCATTGAAAAAATTCTTGCCATTCCAGAACTAGCTGATATTTGGCGTGGTCAGTTAGAAGATCGTCTTGCGAAGTTAAAATAAAGAATCCCACCTTCTGCAGGTGGGATTTTATTAATCTATTAAAAAATATATTAGGCAATGAAATGATATTGACGATTAGACAAATACCAACATTCCATCTACATCTTACAACCAATAAGAAGAATAACTCCCCAGCACAGTAACAGAAAAACCGAGTGCTTCAAGTTCCATCGTTACGCCTGGCAATAATACGTCATCGTATGCTTTATCAACATCGATTAAGAAAAAGTAATTTCCAAGACCTGTTTTCATCGGACGCGATTCGATTTTTGATAAGTTTAATTTTCTCCATGCGAAAGCTGATAACACTTGATATAGGGCACCTGCATAATCTGCAGGTAACGTTATCATAAGCGTCGTTTTCTCTCCGCGGTTCTCTCCGTTATTCGGGAGTACTGCTTTCTTTTTCTTATGGAGTACTAAGAAACGTGTGTGATTATTTTTATGCGTATGAATACTACGTCTCACAATTGTTAATCCGTATTTTTCTGCAGCCGCTTCATTTGCAATAGCGGCAATTTTCTCTTCAGGATGTTCTTTCACATATTGCGCAGCAGCACTTGTAGATGTCATATCTCGAACAGTTACTCCTTTTAATTCTTCATTTAAAAATTTATGGCACTGTGCAATGGCATGCGGATGAGAATGCACTGCATATACTTCATCCCACACTTCTGCATACTGCGGATGTACAAGTAAATGCTGCTGAATTGGTACTGTAATTTCTCCTACAATGGAAAGCGGCTGCTCATGTACAAGGTAATCAACCGTTATATTCACTGAACCTTCTATTGCATTTTCTAACGGTACAACTGCGAAGTCTACATTTTCATTTGCAGCTGCATCTATACAATCTGGAATCGTTCGATATGGTACATGCTCTGCTTCCGGAAAAAAACGACTCACCGCCATATTTGTAAATGTTGCTTCTGGTCCTAAATATCCTACTCGAATCATCGTCTTTTCCCCTCTTTTTCGTTTTCTTACTGTTATACCATACTTTTTTATATTCTTCTATGTAAATTTCGAATATTAAAAAAAGACTAGCGTTCGCTAGTCTAAATGTTTCTTATATTCTCTTTGAGCGAAGAAGAAATAAATGATACATGCTGCGATATAAAACAGAATGAACAAACCTACTTTTCTTAATGATCCATCCATAAAAAGCGTATTATGAAACGTATATAACGCAACTGCACTATGCATACTCCCTACTATAATTGGCGCAAAAAATAGCATACATAATTGCCAACGAGAAATTTTCCATACTTCTTCCTTCGTCATTCCAAGTTTAGAGAGTGCACCATACTGCTTTCGGTCCGATGCAATATTATGGAACCATTTAAAATAAACGATACTACATGAAGTAAGAAAGAATAATATACTAATAAATGAGCCTACAAATAGAGTAATATCGCCGCCTTCTTTCATATTTACATACAACTCCATATTGCTTCGAAATGCATTATTATTATCTTGTTTCATATGTTTCCGTAAATCTTCATTTAATTTCTTCGTCTTTTCGATATTTGGTAATGTGTAGCCTCTATATATCATTTTTTCAGAATCAGGAACCTGATTTGCTATACTATCAAAATCTTCATCATTCATAACGAAGAACAGACCATTAATGTACGAAGGGTGATGGTTAAATTGAACCCCTTCTTTCTGACCGTTAAATACGAATTGATATGGTTGATTCATTACTTGCAATTGAATCTCTTTTTGATTATATACATTCGAATTATTGTATTTATTATAATAAACGAGTGTCACTGTACCTTTTTTAGGACGATACGTTTTCTGTTTTTGTTTCCTTGCTTCTTGGTTATATTCACTTTCTTTTATAAGCGGTACTATTGTTGTTTCTCCTTTACTAGACTGAAAGGATGCATACACTCCAACAAAACTCATATATTGAAAATCGTCATACCCATATTGATGCAGTAATTTTTCAACCGCACCTTCCTCAAAGACTTCATGAGTAGAAATACCTTTTTCTATGTACGAAAACGAGTGTACCCCTCCAGTTCGCCACATATCTTGCATGCTAGAAAAATATAAGAACACCGTACCTGTTGCTGTAACTACAAACGTCGTTGCCATAGACATCAGAAAGAAAAAGCGACCATTTTCCTTCATTCGATGTGACAATTGATTCACTATAAATAAATAAGGATATGTATACATAATCTTTTTATTTCTCTTTATTATTTCTAACACTTGGGTAGCTCCATGTGTAAAAGAAAAGTACGTTCCAAAAAAGACAAGTATAGACACAGGGAAAAAGTATATCGCTATCGTAGCCATCGTCACTTGTAGCGCCAATGCATACCCGCCCACTAAACAAGCAAAACCGAATAAACAGAGCCACTTTGATGTTTTCTTCTCTTTTTTATCTGTTCGAAATTCTTTCAATAACCGAATGATTTTTATATTCCATATACGTAAAGCACTTATAAAAGATAACAAAATAAAAACGACCATATATGTAATAAATGTTACACCAATCGCCCTTACGTCAAATATGACAGGGAGTTCTTTCGGAAGCCCCAGTAACATACTAAATACCATAAAAAAGAGCTTTAAAAATATCATACCAAGCCCAATACCGAAAATATTCGCGAAGACCCCGATTAAAATTTGCTCGGTCATAATCACTCCTATTACGTTAGACTTCGTTGCTCCCATTAACATATATAACCCTAATTCTTTCTTACGTGCTTCTATGAAAATAGAAGTAGAGTACAAAATAAATATGACGAAAAAAGAAATGATTATAACATTACATATGATAAGTCCCCAGCGTACGTTTTGATACCACATCGTCTCTTGCATATATGGATGCACAATGACAGACATATATGCGTAAGAAGCAAATATTGCAAAACAACTACTTAAGAAAAACACTTTATAATTACGCCAATTTCCTTTTATATTTTGCAGCGCTAGTTGCCGAATGTTCATCTATCGTCCTCCTGTAACTTACTACATAGGCAAAAAGCTAGAGGTTCCCCTAGCTTTTTACGTGTTTTAAATATCCTCTTTGCGCGATCATAAAGTAAATGGCAGAAGCTAAAATGTATGCTCCAATTACAAGCGCACCTGATTTCCACAAATTAATATAAAGCATTTTTCCTAACGTATGAAGAGCAAATCCACTATGAATGGAACCGATTAAAATTGGGATAAAGAAGATAACTCCCATTTGTCGAATCGCAATTTTGCGAATTTCTTTATCTGTCATACCAATTCTCTTTAACGATTTAAATTGAATACGATCTTGTTCTTTATCGTTAAACCATTTAAAGTATGTCATACTACAAGCGAAGAAGAAGAACAGTACCGCTACGAAGAAACCGATGAACATTGTAATTGCTCCACCTTCTCTTATATCCTTATACGCAAACACTGAATTTCTCAATTCCCCTTGCTTTTCTGGTACAATTTCATTTTTCAAATCTAATACAAGGTTTTCTGTACTTTTCCAATCCTCAATATAATAACCGTAATATTTTGTCTTTTCTTCATCTGGTACGAGTGTTGCATATTTCTCAAAATCTTGATCATTTACAATGAGATATTCACTATCATTAAAAACAGAATACTGCGTTGGATTATTTAATTGAACAGACTGCTTTTGTCCATTAATTGTAAATTCATACGATTTCGTACGATCTATCTTCATCAGTTCATTTGACATATCAACCATAACCATCGTTGCACTACCTGGTGCATTATGAACTTCTGTAGGTTGCTCTCTCTTTTGTTTGCGCACTTCTGCATTATATTCTTTTTCTGAAATAATCGTCATCGGTACTTCATGTTCACTATTAAACAACGTTATTTTCTGTGTTGCCGGTAGTTTAACGTATGTTACTTTTCGCGCATCTTCAAACCCGTGTCTCTTCACAAGCTCCTGTACCTTTTCTTCATTAATAAGGTTATGCGTATTTAACCCCTTTTCCTCATATGAAATAGCATGTGGTGTAAGTTCTACCGTTTTCGCACTCATATTTTCAAAATATACGTACAGTGTACCCACCGCTGAAGATACTACCGCCGTAATGATAGAAATTACAAATAGAAAACGAGCATTATCTTTCATTTTATAAATAAGGTTGCTAAGGACGAACATATTTGGGTACGTATAAAAAGATTGCTTTCTTTTTTGTAATGCTTTTAATACAACTGTACTACCTTGTGTAAATAGTAAATACGTTCCGCCAATTGTCAGTCCCACCACCGGTAAAAAGAGGATGAGGAAATTCAGAAACGTTACTTGGAAGCTAAGTACATATGCAACAATAATACATCCTATACCAACTACACATAACCATGTAAATGCAAACGGCTCTACTTTTTGCTTTCTTGCCTCTCTTAATAAATCAATAATTTGCAAGCGTCCTACTGTCCAAACACTAAACAATGATAGGATTAAAAATAGAATAAAGTATACACCAGCTGTAATAAGAACTGCTTTACTATTCCAAACAAGTGGAAGTGTCTTATCTATTTTTAATAATACGCTTAACGCTTGGAAAAATAATTTTGAACAAAGCATCCCAACCCCAATACCAACTACAATTGCAATACTACCTAACATCAGTTGCTCTAATATAATCATTCGGCCGAGCTGCGATTTCGTTCCGCCTATTAATGTTAGTAGACCAAACTCTTTTTTTCTTGCTCGTAAAAACGTTGAATTTGCATATAAAATAAAGAGTGCCGAGAAGATGACCACAATATAATTCATCGATTCTAATCCTTTTGTGATCATCTTTCTCATACTAATATTACCGCTTACGACATCTGGATGATAAATAAAAGAAGCATACATGAAAAATACGACAATCGATAAACAACTACTTATAAGAAACGCTTTATAGTTACGCCAATTTCCTTTTACGTTATTAAGCGCGAGCTGGCGAAAGTTCATGATATTCTCCTCCTAGCATCGCAAGTACGTCCAGGATTTCTTGGAAAAAGGCTTGTTTCGTTCTTCCTTTATGTATTTCCGAGAAAATTTCTCCATCGCGTATGAAAAGGATACGTTCACAATAACTAGCCGCTACTGGATCGTGCGTAACCATTGCAATCGTTACTTTCTTTTGCTCGTGTAAATCTTGCAGAGCGCCCATTAGCGATTTTGCTGACTTCGAGTCTAAGTTTCCAGTTGGCTCATCTGCTAAAATTAACGTCGGTTCATGAATGATTGCTCTCGCTGCTGCTGCACGTTGTTGTTGTCCCCCAGATACTTCGTATACTTTTTTATTTAAAATTTCTTCGATGTTTAAAAACTTCGCAATTTCTAGTACTTTCGCATCGATTTCATTTACAGATTTCTTCGCCATTACAAGTGGTAAAATAATGTTTTCTTTAATGGATAACGTATCAAGTAAATTAAAATCTTGGAAGATGAACCCTAAATGTGTACGGCGAAACTCCGCTAATTTTGCAGCACGCATTTGATTAATTTCTTCACCATTTACAAGCACATGACCTGAAGTTTGCTTATCAATTGTTGCTAATAAATTTAAAAGCGTCGTTTTCCCACTTCCTGAAGGACCCATAATCCCTACAAATTCGCCTTCTTCTATTTTAAAATTTATATCGTTTAAAGCAGTCGTCGCTACTGAACCTTTTGATTGGTACACCTTCGTTAATCCTTTTACTTCAAGAACACTCATTTCTAATCCCCCTACGTGTTTTCTTCTTACATTTACTATAAGAAAAATAAGAAAAAGAAACGAGTGATTTCCCTTACAAAACGTTTTGTTATCTTACAGTTTTGTCATTTTTCTCATCAATGTATGATATTCTTCATCTTTTGCAAATTGGAACGTGAATGTTGTCCCTTCTCCTTCAGCCGATTGGACATACATTCCATGATGTAAATTATCGCAAATTTCCTTCGTAATATATAAGCCCATCCCAGTCGCTTCTCTCGTTTTACGTCCATTTATTCCCGTAAAAAATGGATCAAATATGCGCTTTACGTCTTGCTCTGGAATACCAATTCCATTGTCCTTAATATGTAATAACACCTTTTGATTTTTCTCTTCAATTTGAAATTGAATTTCTTTTTTCTCTGCCGCTGAAATTTTTGTATACTTGATTGCGTTTACAACAATTTGACCTATAGCAATGCTCAACCATTTTCTATCAGATGCAACCATACAAGTATCTTCTTCAAACATCACTTTCGGAAATACAGACGATTGAATAAAGGATTTCCGATTTTCATTAATAATACCTCGCACGACATCTATAACATTTACTACTTCTATCTTATAATCTTTCGCAAACTGCTCTAGTCTTGCCATATGTAACGCTAAATCTAAACCATTTAGTATACGGTTATTTTCTTCACGAATACTTTCAACTGTTGCTCTTGCCTCACGATGCTCTTTGCCAAACTTTTGCAGCAATAATTCAATAACAGATACTGGTGTTTTCATTTGGTGAATCCATTGGTTCATAAATATCATTTGCTGTTGCTCTTTCGCATGCTGTTTATGAACTTCATTCATATATTGCTGTCTTAATAACGTAAAAGATTCAACGACCATTTCTTGCTCTGATGTATAAGATTCATCAATAAGTAAAGAGTCATGTAATGTATTTCCACCAGTAACATACTTTTCGATCCTCTTTAAAAACACACTCCGTTTTCGGTAATCGTAAATGAGGTATACAGTAAACACAACTGTTCCTAATAAAAGTCCATATAACCACGTACTCCAATCAATGGATTTCTTTTCTAAAAGACTTTGCAGCTGTAAAACGAGCCCAAATAAACAAAGGCTAACAATATAAGAAAGAATTAAAGAAAAGCGGTCCATGAGGTAATTTTTAACCTTCATGCCCTTCGCCCCACTCCGTAAGAAGCGCATAACCATATCCACGTTTCGTTACAATTGCATTTTTAATGCCTAACTCCTCTAGTTTCTTCCTTACACGTTTTACATTTACGGTTAATGTATTATCATCCACAAATGCTACTTCATCCCATAGAGCTTCTAACAGTTCTTCGCGCGTTACATATTGATTCACCTGTTTCATTAAACACTCTAATAAGTAAAACTCATTTTTTGTCAGTTCAGTTTGTTGTCCTTGCCACTCAACAATATGCTGAGACGGGAATAACAACAGTCCATTTACACCTAAACAATCACTCTCAGCGGCAGAAGCATACTCTCCGTAACCACGGCGAAGTGCACTCTTCACCTTTGCCATTACGATATCTAAATGGAATGGCTTCGTAATATAATCATCGCCGCCATTTTCAATCGCCATTACTTGATCCATTTCTCCTGTTCTTGCAGAAACAAAAATAATTGGTGCATTCGATACAGTACGAATTTGACGACACCAATAAAAACCGTCAAAGTACGGTAAATTAATATCAAGTAACACGAGATGAGGATTCACTTTTACAAACTCATCTTTTATTTGACGTAAATCACTTGCTCTAAATGATTGATAGCCATACCTTTCTAAATGCTCTTCTAATATTCCCGCGATTTTCTCATCATCTTCTACAATTAATATTTTATACATGTTCGTTTTCTCCCCATAAAAAAATTCTTCTAAAACCACTCCCCTTTTTATTATAAATTGAAAATTTAATTAGTGGGGATTTTTTCCTATATAAATCCGATTTTTACGATATAAAAAAAGACTGCCATATTTCGGCAGTCTTAATCGATAAATTCAAATTCATATTCAAGAATTTTTACAATATCTCCGTCTTTTGCACCACGTGCACGAAGCGCTTCATCAATACCCATTCCGCGCATTTGACGAGCGAAACGACGTACAGATTCATCACGTGAGAAGTCTGTCATCTTGAATGTTTTCTCGATATCGTAACCAGAGATAACAAACGTGCCATCACTTTCACGTGTAATTTCAAATTTAACACCTTCAGTATCAAATTTGTACATTACACTTGTAGCAGACTCATCCGCAACTTCATGTATTGGGAATTCTGGTGTTGTTTCTATTAAGTTCGCTACTTCAAACAGTAAGTCACGAACACCTTGTCTTGTTACAGCTGAGATTGGGAAGATTTTTACTTCGTCTCCCACTTTCTCTTTAAATGCTTGTAAGTTTTCTTCTGCATCTGGCATATCCATTTTGTTTGCAACAACAACTTGTGGACGCTCAGTTAAGCGAAGATTGTATTCTTTTAATTCATTATTAATCGTTACGTAATCTTCATATGGATCACGGCCTTCTAAACCAGACATATCAATAACATGCACGATTACACGTGTACGCTCAATATGACGTAAGAATTGGTGTCCAAGTCCGACGCCAGCATGTGCGCCTTCAATTAGTCCTGGAAGGTCAGCCATAACGAAGCTGCGATTATCACCAGTTTCAACAACACCAAGATTTGGAACGATTGTTGTGAAGTGATACTCTGCAATTTTCGGACGCGCTGATGATACAACAGATAATAATGTAGATTTACCTACACTTGGGAATCCAACAAGTCCAACGTCTGCTAGTACTTTAAGTTCTAGAATAACATCACGCTCTTGACCTGGTTCCCCGTTCTCAGCGATTTCTGGCGCTGGGTTCGTAGCTGTTGCAAAACGTGAGTTACCACGGCCACCGCGGCCACCTTTTGCAATTACAGCAGTTTGTCCATGCGTTACTAAATCGGCAAGAATTTGACCAGTTTTTTCATCTTTTACTACTGTTCCTGGTGGAACCTTTACAAGTAAATCTTCAGATTTACGTCCGTGCTGACCTTTACTCATTCCGTGCTGACCGCGATCAGCTTTGAAATGACGTTGGTAGCGGAAGTCCATTAATGTACGTAAGCCTTCCTCAACTACGAAAACAACATCTGCACCTTTACCGCCGTCGCCACCTGCTGGGCCACCTTTTGGTACATACTTCTCACGACGATACGCAACCATACCGTTACCACCGTCGCCGCCTTTTACATATATCTTGACCTGATCTACAAACATTATTTCACCACACTTTTTTCAATTGGTTGTAATATAACTGAGACTTCTTCGTCTCGCACTGTATAAGAAATGGAATACCATTTATTGTTTTGGGTCGCAAGCCAATTCTGTAGTTCTTCTACACTCGTTAGCTTACCACGAAAATCAAAAAAGAAACGAGCATTATCCGCGTCACATTCAATTGTGATACAAACATAATTTTCAACATATACGTCTAAACTATGCTGAAGCATCGAGAAAAATTGATTCGTCCATGTACATACAGTCTCATCTAAGTGAGATAAGTTATGTAATTTCCCTAATACTTCGTACTCCAATAAGCACGGCTGCTGTTTCCAATTATATGTTAAAATCCACTCTGAAAATAAAGGCATTGATAGCCCCATCAGATTGGATTCTTGTCTCGCTTCTTGGACAAAACGATCGATGAGACTATGAATTTCTTCCACTTTTCCAAGGGAAAGGTTTCCTTTCACCATCTGCATACGATTGAGCCAATCATGTCTTGAATGGCGCAATGCATCTATAATTGTCCATTTTTCATTCATTTAGATACCCCTTAATATAGAAAAACTCTAACCTGCACTCAGGTTAGAGTTTTCCGTGAGTTCTTATGCTTCTTGAGCAACAGGATATACGCTCACTTGTTTGCGGTCACGACCAAGACGCTCAAAGCGTACTACGCCGTCAACTTTCGCGTATAAAGTGTCATCGCCACCACGACCAACGTTAACACCTGGATAAATTTTTGTACCGCGTTGACGGTAAAGAATTGAACCACCTGTAACCGTTTGACCATCTGCGCGTTTAGCACCAAGACGTTTTGACTGAGAGTCACGACCGTTCTTTGTACTACCTACACCTTTCTTAGATGCGAAAAACTGAAGATCTAATCTTAACATACGTTACACCTCCTGCACTTTTTCTATTAAACGGATATACTTTCCGTAATCAAGTTCGATCGTCTTAAGCGAAACAACTAATCCTTCTAAAAGCGTTTGTGCTTTTTCTGCTGTATGAACGTCTAAATCATTAGGCAATTCATACGTTAAGAATCCGCCATCACTTCCGAGTTCAATAGTTGCTTGCACATTACAAAGTTCTTCCACTGCATTTATAGAACCAAACACAACCGCTGTAGTTCCAGCACAGACAAGGTCTTGTCCATGTGGCGCATAATCGGCATGTCCAGTCATTTTAAATGATTGGATACTTCCTAATTTCGTGCGACTTATCGTAATTTTAATCATGTTAACCAGAATTAAGCGTTGATAGCTTCAACAACTAGCTTAGTGTAAGGTTGACGATGACCTTGTTTCTTACGATTGTTCTTTTTCGCTTTGTATTTGAAAACGATAATTTTCTTAGCGCGACCTTGTTTTTCAACTTTCGCAGTAACTGTTGCACCTTCTACAACTGGGCTACCAACTTTAACGTTTTCGCCACCAACGAAAAGAACTTTGTCAAAAGTAACAGTTTCACCAGCTTCAACATCTAATTTTTCAATGTAGATTGCTTGACCAGCTTCAACTTTAATTTGTTTTCCACCTGTTTCGATAATTGCGTACATACTTGCACCTCCTCTTAATTACTAAGACTCGCCAAAAACGAGGTAGACATAAATGCCTTTAGGGAACCTGTCTTGTGCGGTTGTAGCATATAGCCGTTTAGGTGCTATAAACTATAACATAAAGATGTTATCATGAATCATAGACGGTTGTCAATAAATGTTCTGCTAACTATTTTTTCCGCTCTACAATTTCTTTTTTACTTCCAAAACGAACGATAGCATACTTTTCGATATTATCATCTTTGAAATAAATTTCAAATGGAATATTTTTTTGTAATTCTTTTTGCAAAAACTGTTTTTGCAGTTCTTTAGGCGCAGCGATTAATACCGCTTCATCTTCTATATTGCCATATGTGATTAGTTCTCTCTCTAACTCATACGCAATTGTTTCATGCGACATCACATAACCCGTCGCTTTGCAAGGTACACACTCTTTTAATAATACGTCCCGTAAAGAATGCTTTTTACGTTTACGTGTCATTTCCAAAATCCCTAGCTCCGTAAAGCCGAGCACCCTTGTATATGTGCGGTCATCTTGCATAGCAGCTATAAGACATTCTCTTACCTTTTCTTTATCTTCTCTTTTTTTCATATTAATAAAATCAATTAATATCATACCACCAATATCACGAAGTCTTAATTGGCGTGCAATTTCTTCAGCTGCCATCTCATTTGTGCGAAGTACTGTATCTTGTAAATTTTGTTTTCCCGTAAACTTGCCCGTATTCACATCAATTACAGTCATCGTCTCCATTTGTTCTACAATTAAATAAGCACCATTTGGAAGCCACACAATTTTTTGGAGTGCTTTCTCAATTTCACGCTCTATTCCAAAATGGTTAAACATCGAAGACTTTTCATTATAAAAAGATACTTTTTCTTTTCCAACTTTGTCTTCTAATTCTTTTACTATACTTCTTGTATCTACAACTACTTTTTCAATGGTTTCAATTGGATTCTCTTGAAATACACGATCTAAAAAGGTCGCCGGTCGATGAAGTAATAACGGCGCCTTTCCTTGGCCCTCTTTTCTTTTTAACTCTTCATACAACTGTTGTAACCCTTGCATTTCAGCTTGTATTTCTTCAATTGCTCCTTTTTCAGAAGCAGAGCGGAAAATGTATCCCCCCGTTCCCTCTATTTCAATTTGGAGTAACTGTTGTCTTCTTTTATTATTTTTTATTTTTCGAGAAACAGCGCGCATCTCATCAAACGGCATATAAACGACATATTTCCCGGTAAATTCTATATTCGCTGTCAATTTAGGCCCTTTCGTATCAATTGCCTCTTTCACAACTTGTACGAGTATCGCTTGCCCTTCATGTATACGATAAGAAGATGGTACATCATCGTATGAAAGGTAAGCATGTTTTTCTAAACCGATGTTTACAAAAGCTGCATTCATTCCAGCAATTGTTCTTACGACACGTCCAACATAAATATGCCCAACAATCTCTTGCTCTTCATTACGTTTCCATAAAAACTCAACAATTTTTTTCTTCTCTTCAATTGCAACGCGCTTTTCCGAACCAGCGTAATTCACATATAACGTTTTCAAAATTATTTCCTCACTTTATAATCTTCTTTGCTTTTACAATAATAAAAGGTTAGTGCTATCGTCAACACTAACCGATTAATTCTTCAACTGATGAAGTTGTTCGTTTTTCAGTAAAATATGCATAGAGCAATTCATTTTCATCCAATGTGTAATGCTGTTTATATTTTCCACGGACGATAATAGAATGCTTATATCCTCTACGAAATTTTGTGAAGATCGTATATAAACGATCTTCCGTTTGCACTTCAATAGGTGCAATCTTTTCGATTCCTCTTTTGTTTCCATAATAACGTTCTAATAAAAAACGCATAAATGCATACCGTCTTTGTTTCCACTCTTGATATAATGACACTGCTAAAAATATGAGTAGTACCCACATCATAATATTGTTACTATTCCAGAGTAACTGCCATCCTAATATTACACCAAAAAAAACACATGACAATTGCATCATCTTTTCATGTGCTTGTAAATAAGGGAAACGATATGATAATACATTAAACAATACTTTCCCGCCATCTAACGGCCAAATAGGGAGTAAATTAAATGCTAAAATAATTATATTATTCCACATAAAGAAATAATATAAATCTGTATTCAGCCAACCGACTTCGAACAACATATAACCTACCAGCATCATCCAAACATGTTGAATCGGTCCTGCAATTACGACAACAAGTTCCTCTTTCAATGACTTATTACCATGTTCCTCAAGCTCGGCCACGCCACCAAACGGCAAAAGTTGAATTCTTTTTATACGCCAATTATAGTGTGCTGCTGCAAAAGCATGCCCAAGTTCATGAATAAGAACAATACAAAATAACAGTAGTAACTCTTTAAAACGCGCAGTAAAAATACCAATGACAATAATAACCCAAAATAATGGATGCACGGAAATTTTCGTTAAAACGTCCCTATATTTAATCAAATGATATCACCTGGATCGGATCAATAAATTTTTCATTCTTTTTTATCGCGAAATAAAACTTTCCATTTTTATCATTTGTATCATTACTCACCGTTCCAATTTTTTGTTTCTTTGAAACGTAATCATATAATTTCACTGACATATCGTTTAAGTTTGCATACCATGACTCCGTACCATCTGCATGTTGAATTTGAACTGTATTTCCAAGTTCCTCTTTCTTGCCTGCAAAAACAACTAACCCTTCATTTACTGACTCCACTTTTGCATTTGTAGCTGTTTGGACAAATACACCTTGGCCATTTTTTTGAAACCCTTGCATTACCTTTCCAGAAGCAGGAATTGCATAATCCTTTTGCTGAATACTTCCTTCTTTTTTCTCGTTCGGCGAATAGAATACGAGCGGTTTTCCAAATTGCTTTTCATACCATTTCGCTACAGTAGCAAACTGAAATTCCTCTTTCATCACTTTTTCTGTAACAGCTTTAGCTCCATTGAATGAAGAAGGAGCATTCTTATATAAAATAGCAACCGAAAGAACTAATATTGCTGATAATAAAACTTTGAAGAAAAAGACTTCCTTTCGAAATAAAGGATGCATTTCCTTTTCTCCATCTTCAATAAATACCGCTTCACTATCGAAATTCCCTCCGTTAAAATACTGCTCTTCCTCCATCCTTTCTTGCTCGGCCTTCCTTTTTGCAATCCGCTTTTTAATTTCTTCTACGCGTCTATTCTTCATACTGTCTCCTTTCTTTCGTTAAGCTAATTTCATTAGAAACAGTTGTATACAGTTTGTACATATGTATGAGCTAAGAAAGAAAGATATTCGTGTGAAGAAAAAAGAAAGCACCTCGCATATGTGCGAAGTGCTCTTAACGGATTCCAAAGAAGTTTTTCACCTTTGCAAATACCGATACCTTTTCTTGTTCAAATGCTTGTAATGGTACATTCTCACCTAACAAGCGTCTTGCAATATTACGATAAGCCAACGCTGCTTTTCCGCTTGGTTGCAACGCCACAGGTTCACCTGTATTTGTAGCTCGAATAACTTCATCGTCATCTTCGACAACACCAAGAAGCTCGATTGACAATGTACGTACAATTTCATCAACATCTAACATATCCTGTTCATGAAGCATATGACTACGTACACGGTTAATAACAAGTTTCGGTGGTTCAATATCCTCTTTTTCTAAAAGCCCAATAATACGATCCGCATCGCGCATTGAGGATACTTCTGGAGTCGTAACAACGATTGCTTTATCCGCACCAGCTACCGCATTTTTAAATCCCTGCTCAATCCCCGCAGGACAATCGATTAATATGTAATCATAATCTTGACGTAATACTTGTATTAATTCATCCATTTGTTCAGGTGTTACCGCTGATTTATCACTCGTTTGTGCTGCAGGTAATAAATAAAGATCATCAAAACGTTTGTCTTTAATAAGAGCCTGAGGTAAACGGCAACGCCCTTCAACGACATCAACAAGATCAAATACAATACGATTTTCCAGCCCCATTACTACGTCTAAATTTCGAAGACCGATATCTGTGTCAATTAAGCACACTTTCTTTCCAGATAACGCTAGGGCCGTACCAATGTTCGCAGATGTAGTAGTTTTACCTACTCCGCCTTTTCCAGATGTAATTACTATTGCCTCTCCCACAGCTATACAATTCCCCTTTCTAACTTTGTTAAATTAGGTCTAAGATGAGTGAGAAGTTGCAGGCGATCGACAACAATGTGATTGTTCTCATTAATATACGCACATTCTGCCGCCTCCGCTCCGTCTTCTTTCTCTTCCGGAGCCCGCATTGCCACATCACTAATTCGAAGTTGCATCGGGTTCATAACAGATGCAGCGATTACAGCATCCGAATCCCCATAATACCCAGCATGTGCAATTCCTCTTAATGATCCTACGACAAAAATATTCCCCCCAGCGATAACCGTTCCGCCTGGATTAACATCTCCAATTAACAACAAATTTCCTTTTACATGTAAAACTTGTCCAGAGCGAACAATTTTGGAAATAGGGACAATTTCTGTTTCTTCTTTCCAAGCTATTGCTTCTGCTTTAGTGATAACATCACTTTCAATTGAATCCACAACAAGATTCTTTTTATTACGAATTAACGTACGAATCTCTTCTTGTTGGACTTCTGTTAAATAACGATTTCCTACTTTCACATGCACTTCAATTAAAGAGCGCCCATCACCATCGTAGTAATGTGTAGAAAGTTTTTCGTCTAATTCCACCAATAATTCTGAGAATGAACAACAATCATCTAAATGAAGCGTTATCCCATCTTTTGTCCCTTTTATCGTTACATTTTGTTGCTTTTTTTCTTCCACTAAAGTTCACCCCACCGATTCAATTCGACATAAAATTAGAAAATCCTTTTTTCTTTTTCTTCCATCGCTTTTGAAAGACGCACTATATATCGTCTCAGTGGGAAACAAACTATCAATAAGAAAATAGCATTTAACAATAAAGTAGAAAGGAGACGATCTGTGAAAAAGACATACGCTGGCATATGAGTACGTCCTAATAAAGTTAAGAATCCATACACATAATACTCTAGTGCTACAACACTAGCTAATATGATAGAAACAACAATAAATAAATTCAATTGTAGTACTTTCATCACACTATATACTAAATAAGCTAAAATCGGATAAGCAAAAATATATATCCCGACAAGTTCTGTGTATACGGTATCAAATAAGAAGCCAAATAATAGTCCGTAATAAATCCCTTGGACCGGACTATAATACACTGTAATAAAACATAAGACGATTATAAAGAAATGCGGTGCTGCTATGCTGTCTTTCCAAAACACATCCGTTGGAACAACAGTAGCAAACATATTTTCAAATAGAAACACAAAAAGGAGCAAAAGAGGAAGAGCTGCTCTTTTTAATATCTTCATCATCTCTTCTTCTCCTCCTATTCTAATGGCGCTGAAGGTGTTGCACGTTTAGCAACCGTAATATGCTCTACGTCATTTAAATCAGCGGCAGGTTTTACATAAGCTGTTTTTGTTAAGCCATATGCATCTGGCTGAACTTCAACGATTTTTCCAATTACAAGACCTTTCGGGAAAATATCACCCAGTCCAGATGTTACAACTAGTTGATCTTTCTCTACCGGTGCATCAGAGCCAATCTTTGTGAAAAGAAGTAATTGCTTTTCTTTGTCATAACCTTCAATCAATCCAAAGATTTTCTCTTGCCCTTGTACAATAGCAGAAACGCGATTTGTTCGGCTCATAGAACTTAGTAATTCTACTGATGATGTAAACTGAGATACACTTTTCACTCTTCCAACTAACCCTTGTGAAGTTACTACAGCCATATCTTTTTTAATTCCTTGCTGTGCCCCTTTATCAATTCCAATTAAATCGTACCATTTATCTGGATTACGAGAAACAACAGTAGCTGGAATTTCAGTATACCCGCTATTTAACTCTTTTTTACCAGTTAGCTCTTGTAGCTTCTTGTTATCATCTTCTAATTGTTTTACTTTCCCTGATAGACCTGCATAATTATCTAATTTTGCTTTTAATTCTTTATTCTCTTCATACGTGCGCTTTACATCCTCTACATTTTCGAAGAATCCAGCTACGTATTTCGCTGGCTTTTGGAATACACGTTCTACAACACCGACAGTATCTTTAACAAACTGCTCTGGCCATGTTAAACTGTTCCGTTCTTTCAATGAGATTCCAATCAATGCCACGAGAAGAATAATACTAACCAACAAAACAATTAATCTTTTGTTTAAGAAAAACTGTGGCACGTTCACACCCTCTTAATTTCACTGATTTTTATTTTGCAATATTATCGAGCAGCAGTTTTGAAAAGATCGATATTGTCTAATGCTTTACCTGTTCCAATTGCTACGCAATCTAATGGATCTTCTGCAACAAGAACTGGCATTTTCGTTTCTTCACTAATTACTTTATCTAAATTACGTAGTAATGCCCCGCCACCTGTTAATACGATACCGCGGTCCATAATATCAGCCGCTAATTCAGGTGGAGTTTTTTCTAACGTATTTTTAACTGATTCTACAATCGCATCTACTGTATCTTTTAATGCATCTGCAATTTCTTCTGGCTGAATTAGTACTGTTTTTGGTAAACCACTTACTAAATCACGACCGCGAATTTCCATAGGCTCGATACCTTCTGGCTCGCCTGCAGAACCAATTTCTAATTTTAATGCTTCAGCTGTTCTTTCACCGATCATTAAGTTATAGCTTTTCTTAATGTACTGAATGATTGAATCGTCCATATCATCACCAGCAACACGGACTGACTGGCTTGTTACAATACCACCTAGAGAAATAATTGCAACTTCTGTTGTACCACCACCGATATCAACAACCATACTACCAGTTGGTTCCCAAACAGGTAAGTTTGCACCAATCGCTGCTGCAAATGGCTCTTCGATAGGATAAGCATCACGAGCACCCGCTTGACGAGTCGCATCGATTACTGCACGTCTTTCTACAGCTGTAATACCAGATGGTACACATACCATTACATACGGCTTACGTGAGAAGAAACCGTTTGATTTTTGAGCTTGTTGAATGTAATATTTCATCATTGTTGCAGTTGTTTCGTAATCAGCAATTACACCGTCTTTCATCGGGCGAAGTGCCACAACGTTCCCTGGTGTACGACCAATCATTTGTTTTGCGTCGCTACCTACAGCAACGATTTGTTTCGTATCAGTTTGTAACGCCACTACTGAAGGTTCACGTAAAACTACACCTTTTCCTTTTACATATACAAGCGTGTTCGCAGTTCCTAAGTCTATTCCAAGATCGCGAGTAAATCCACCAAATCCAAACATATTATTTATCTTCCTTTCTTGTTTTCACGGACTCATTTTTTCTTAATTTATATTATAAAAACAGTACGTTTTTTATATCTTTATCCTTTTTGTAGATAAATTTCTACAAAAAACTCATAAATCACATTATAAAACAAAATAAGTAAAAAGCATAGTCTTAAATATGACCTTTTTCCTTTAAACTCACGAATTTATGGTCACCTATTATAATATGATCAAGCACTTCAATTCCGATAATCTGGCCGCATTCTACTAAGCGTTTTGTTACTTCAATATCTTCACGGCTCGGCGTGGGATCTCCTGAGGGATGGTTATGAAGACATATGATAGAGGCTGCTGCACGACGGAAGGCTTCTTTAAAAACCTCCCTCGGGTGTACAATTGACGTGTTTAAACTTCCAATAAAGATCGTTTGCCTATGTATAACTTGATTTTTTGTATTTAAATATAAACAAACAAAATGCTCTTGTTGTAAAAAACGCATTTCTTCCATCATGTATTTCGCACAATCTTCTGGACTTCGAATACTATATCTATTTTGATATTCTAAACGTACCATTCTTCTGCCTAGTTCAAAGGCTGCCATAAGTTGCGATGCCTTTGAAATCCCAATACCATGTATACTAATTAGCTCCTCTAATGTTGCATCTTTCAACATACGTAAGCCATCAAATTGGTGTAAAATTTTATCTGACAACTTTAAAACTGTTTCTTCTTTAGAACCTGTTCTGAGTAACACTGCGAGAAGCTCTCGATTTGATAAACTTCCAGCACCTTCTAACAATAAACGCTCCCGTGGCTGTTCTTCTCTTACAACATCACGAATACCGTTCATCTCTCCACCCCTTTATTTGTTCTCTCAAAGAAAACCCCATGCAATTTTACGCATGGGTTACATCAATATCAAATTGTTTTAATTCCCGAACGAGGCGTGCGATTGGTAAGCCAACTACACTATAGTAGTCCCCTTGAATATTTTGAACGAAAATAGATCCTTTACCTTGAATCCCATAACTACCGGCTTTATCAAGAGGTTCTTTCGACGCGACGTATGTATCAATTTCCTCTTCTGTTAACTCCCAAAATGTAACTTCTGTACGCTCATAAAAAGTAACCGTTTTTTCTTTTGCTATAATCGCAACACCTGTATACACTTCATGTGTTTTCCCTGATAGTAATTGTAACATCTCTTTCGCCTCATCCTCATTAGAAGGCTTACCAAGAATACGCGACTCATATGTAACAATTGTATCTGCACCTAACACAATGTGATCACTATTATTTTCTGCCACCGCTGATGCTTTTTGCAAGGCAAGCGACATTACAATATCAGAAGGCGATGAATATGCACCAATTGTTTCCTCTACTTCACTTACAACGATTTCAAATGGCACACTAGCTAACTCAAGCAATTCCTTCCTCCGAGGTGATCCTGAAGCTAAAATTATTTTTCTCATATTTTCTCCTTCCTTTCTCACATGAAGCAGAACAATTTATATTAATCGTATCAAAGGAATAGTTTGCCCACAAATGAAAGAAATATTAATTTCTCTAACTAAAATAACACTTCTTTATTGCATACGATTATATTCCCATCATAGAGAAAGCACTTTGCTCTAAATTCAAAAGAAAAGAAAGAAGTACATGTACTTCTTTCTTACTCATTTTATTATCCTATCATTTCACTTTCTACGAAACAATTTTTTCATACGAGAGTAAACCATCAATAATAACTTGATTTAATTTCGCCAAAGATTCCTTATCCATCTTCCCATCTTTTACTGTTTGTACAGCTACCGACGTATACATATACAGTTTCTTTGCTTCTTCTCGTTTCATACTTTCCCCTTCTTTTTCAACCTTTTTCCATTCTTTTTCAATTGCTTCTATATCTTTTGGGCTGCTTTTTCCACCAACTTGTACGCTAGAAGCATATTTTGCTAAATGAGTGTATAATGGCTGCACTTTTGTTAAAAATGTCCCTACTTCTTTATCATCTTTCAGCAATGCTTTATCTGTTATATCCCAGCTCTTTTTTAAAACGGAGACACCATCATTTTTATACTTAGTCATTAATTGATTTATAGACTGTTCATCGCTAGCAATACCAACAACTATTGCATACTTATCACCGCTCGGTCTCAAAGCACCAATGCCCCCATTGCCTTTCCATTCTTCAAGAGCTGCCTGTCCCTTTTCTTCAGAAGAATAAAGCCCCCCTTGAACAAAAAATAATTTCATCGGATCCAATGACGTTCCTGCCTGTGCTTTTTGTTTTTCTTCTTTCGGTGCTGGTGTTTGTTCTGCCGTTCCACCCACCCTTGATTCTCCATTTCCAGTCGGCCTTGAAGCTGTCACTTCACTTCCTCCTGTCGTTCCTTGTCCAGTAAGTAAATGAAGCATCCCCATTCCAAACGCCGTACCGATAATGATTGCAGTTGCAACGATTACAATTAATGTATTACTCCACTTCTTTCGGTATTTTTCCACAGACATTGATTTCGCTTTTTGAAACGGAACAACATTTTTCGGTCGTTCACTTTCTACTACCATCCATTCAAATTCATCTTTCTTTTTTTCCTCATACTTCGCTTCTGTTCCATTCACTTTCACTGAGATTGTTCGTGATTGCTTGTCCATACACTCACACCTCACCTCTTATCGTTGTCCGCATCATATCATATTCATTTCATAAAAAAACGAGATATTTGTCAGAGGAATTCGCCAAATAACCCTATATATTTATCTTATATGTATGCATTTGACTTCATTTGTAGAACAAAAAAACTAGATAGCAAAGACTATCTAGTTTTTCTCGCGAATATATTTTCGTACTTCAGAAATGAAATAAAGAGAACCCGTTATGATAAAAACATCATTTTCTGCTATCTTTTCAACTTTTGTATCAATTGCCTCTTTCCAATTTTCAAAAACTAATTTTGATTCTTTCTGTGAATATGATGCAAGCTTGTCAGCAGAAATAGCACGATCAAAGGCGAATGTTGTAAAAATAATTTCATCTGCAATGGTTTCTAATTGGCCTACCATGTTATGTAATTGTTTATCACCAAGGGCAGTAAATAACACTATTACATTTTTATCTTTGTAATGCGCTTCTACTGTTTTCACAAGGCTTTCGATACCTTCTGGATTATGAGCACCATCTATAATAATATCCGGGTTACTTTGCAGCTTTTCAAAGCGCCCAATCCAATATGCTTCCAGTAATCCCGTTCTTATTTCCTCTTCCTCAATTAAAAATGATAAATATGTTTTTACATACATTACTGCCATAAGTGCTAACGCTGCATTTCCTACTTGATGAATGCCTTTCATTGAGATTTGCAAATCTTCAAATGCGGAAAAAGGACAAGTAAAATCAAACTGTTCCCCATCTTCATTAGACTGTTTATGTAACGCTGTAAAATGCTTGCTAAGTTCGTATAAGTTTGCATGATTTTCCTTTGCAACATTTTGAATGACTTGCAAAGCTTCTTCATCTTGTACACCAGTAATTACCGGCACGCCAGACTTAATAATCCCCGCCTTTTCATATGCAATTTCCCCTAGTGTATTTCCTAAAATATGCATATGATCGTGACCGATATTCGTAATAATCGTGAGAACAGGGTGTATGACATTAGTAGAGTCAAAACGTCCACCAAGCCCTGTTTCAAATAAAACAACATCACAGAAATTGACTTTACCGAAATAGTAAATCGCCATAACAGTAATAATTTCAAACTCTGTCGCTTCCCCTAAATCCGTTTCATCTAGTTTTTCCACGACTGGTTTTACCATCTTTACAAGTTCAGTAATCTCTTCGTCTGCAATTGGTGTTCCATTCACACTAATGCGCTCATTAAATGTTTCGATGTAAGGAGAGGTAAACGTTCCTACCTTATATTTCGCGCCTTCTAACATGTAACGCATATATGTTAATGTTGAACCTTTTCCATTTGTACCAGCAAGATGAACACATTTTATATGACGCTCTGGATTTCCAAGTTCTGCTAGCATCCATTTCATTCTTTCTAATCCTGGCTTAATTCCAAATTTCAATCGGCTATGAATCCACCCTATCGCTTCTTCGTATGTATGTATCACGTATGTTTTTCCCCTTTCAAAAGACAACTTTCATAGTTCTATTATACGCAAAGAAAAGAGACTCACCAATATAGTGAGTCTCTAAAAACATTTTTACTTTTCAAGATCTGCTAGACGTTGACGAACTGCTTCGCGTTTTTCTAGGTAATCTTGCTCTTTCGCACGCTCTCCTTCAATAACCGCTGCAGGAGCTTTCGCTACGAAACCTTGGTTAGAAAGTTTCTTCTGTACACGTTCTACTTCTTTATCGAACTTCTCAAGTTCTTTCTCAAGACGAGCTCTCTCTTCATCAAGATTGATAAGATCAGCTAACGGTAAGAATAACTCTGCACCTGATACGATTGCAGTCATTGCTTTTTCTGGCGCTTGTAAGTCCGTTTGAATTGTTAATTCGCTTGGGTTACAGAAACGCTCAATGTAAGAGCTGTTTTTCGTAAGTTGAGCAAGTACAGCCTCATCTTTTGCTTTAATTTGCATTTGAACTTTTTTGCTCATTGGCGTATTTACTTCTGCACGGATGTTACGAACAGAGCGAATGATATCAACTAGAAGGTGCATTTCTGCCGCAGCTTCCGTATCTTGTAAATCTTCGCGAACTGTTGGCCACGCAGCTACTGTAATAGACTCGCCTTCATGCGGTAAATGTTGCCAAATTTTCTCTGTTACGAATGGCATGAATGGGTGTAATAGACGCATTGTTTGATCTAATACGTAAGCTAAAATAGAACGAGTTGTTTTCTTAGCTGCTTCATCTTCACCGTATAGTGGAAGTTTCGCCATTTCAATATACCAATCACAGAAATCGTCCCAAATGAAGTTGTATAATGAACGACCAGCTTCACCGAACTCATATTTATCCATGTTACGTGTTACGCTTTCGATTGTTTCGTTTAAGCGCGTTAAGATCCACTTATCTGCTACTGATTTTTCACCAGTTAAATCGATTTCTTCATACTTCATATCATCCATGTTCATTAATACGAAACGTGATGCGTTCCAAATTTTATTAATGAAGTTCCAAGTAGATTCTACTTTTTCCATGCTGAAACGTAAATCTTGACCTGGTGCACTTCCTGTTGATAAGAAGAAACGCATTGCATCTGCACCGTACTTCTCGATAACATCCATTGGGTCAATACCGTTACCAAGAGATTTACTCATCTTACGACCTTGCTCGTCACGAACTAAACCGTGAATTAATACATCTTTAAATGGACGCTCTCCTGTAAACTCTAAACCTTGGAAAATCATACGAGATACCCAGAAGAAGATGATATCATAACCCGTTACTAGTGCATCTGTTGAATAGTAACGTTTGAAATCTGCTGAATCTTCATTTGGCCAACCAAGTGTTGAGAATGGCCATAACGCTGAACTGAACCATGTATCAAGTACGTCGTTATCTTGATTCCAGTTTTCAATATCTGCTGGTGCTTCTGTACCTACGTATACTTCACCAGTTTCTTTATGGTACCAAGCTGGAATACGGTGTCCCCACCATAATTGACGAGAAATACACCAGTCATGAATATTTTCCATCCAACGTAAATATGTGTTTTCAAAACGCTCTGGTACGAACGTTACTTTTTCTTCTTTTTTTTGTTGAAGCGCTACTGCTTTTTCAGCAAGTGGAGCCATTTTTACGAACCACTGTGTTGATAAATAAGGCTCAACAACTGCACCGCTACGCTCACTATGACCTACTGAATGCATATGTGGCTCGATTTCTACTAATACGCCAGCTTCTTGTAAGTCTTTTACTAATTCTTTACGGCATTCGAAACGATCCATACCGTTATACTTACCAGCTTTTTCGTTCATTGTTCCATCTTCGTTCATTACTAATATGCGTGGTAAGTCATGACGGTTACCTACTTCAAAGTCATTCGGGTCATGAGCTGGTGTAATTTTTACAACGCCCGTTCCGAAATCTTTTTCTACGTACTCATCAGCAATAATCGGAATCTCACGGCCTACGATTGGAAGTGTAACTGTTTTTCCGATTAAATGTTTGTAACGATCGTCTTCTGGATGAACTGCTACTGCTGTATCACCAAGCATCGTTTCTGGACGAGTTGTCGCAAGACGAATGTGACCAGAACCATCTGTTAACGGATAGTTCATATGATAGAATGCACCTTGAACTTCTTTATGAATTACTTCAATATCAGAAAGAGCTGTACGTGTTGCTGGATCCCAGTTGATGATATATTCACCACGGTAAATTAAGCCTTTTTCGTATAATTGAACGAATACTTTATTAACCGCATCTGATAAACCTTTGTCTAATGTGAAGCGTTCACGAGAATAGTCTAGTCCTAAACCAACTTTCCCCCATTGTTGACGAATGTGAGAAGCGTACTCTTCTTTCCACTCCCAAGCTTTTTCAAGGAATTTTTCACGGCCAAGATCGTAACGTGAAATACCTTCTTCACGAAGTTTTCCTTCTACTTTCGCTTGTGTTGCGATACCAGCATGGTCCATTCCTGGAAGCCATAGTACATCGTATCCTTGCATACGCTTCGTACGAGTTAAAATATCTTGAAGAGTTGTATCCCAAGCATGACCTAGGTGTAACTTACCAGTTACGTTCGGAGGTGGAATTACAATTGTATACGGTTGTTTCTTCTCGTCTCCTGTTGCTTCAAAATATTTGCCTTCAAGCCACCATTGATAAAGGCCTTCTTCAACGGACATATGATCATATTTAGTTGGTAAATTCTTTTCCGTGTTTGACATTATTTTCCCTCCTTAAAATAAAAAATGTCCCTCATCCAAAAAGGACGAGGGACATCGCGGTACCACCTTTATTTACAAACAAATTCATAATTTGCTTATACTCTTAATTTGATAACGGACAAATCCGTCTTTTCCTAATAAGAACTATTCCGTTCAGAAAAGATGCTCCAGGGCTACCTTCTAACATAACTATCTAGAGAATCTCTCAGCTAATGATTCTCCTCTCTGAAGACGTTTCATGTTATACTCTTCCCCTTCAAGGCATTTATATGATTGTTAATTATTATATACAATAGTGTAAAAAACGAAACCTTATTCGTCAAGATAAATTTAAAACTACAGCTTTTCGTGCAAAAAAAAGAAGATAAGTAGAATCCTCTACTTATCTTCTTTCCCCCGCTATTTGCGGGCAGTAAGACCTCCACCTCAAAACTCAGCTGAAGCAAAGAAGTTAGATGGGAGCCCTGCTGCCCGTAAACGCCCAATTGGTGAAGGCTAATCATCAGCGGAGAATGCCTTTACTTTATCCGTTCCCTTGCTGGGCAGCTTGTAATTGCGACAGGAAATATTCTATATTGCTAACGAGCCAATGCGATTGTTGCAAACTCTTTACTCCGCGCAGTTCATTTTCCTCGTTGCGATTATCTCTTCTTTTCTTATAAGACTGGATTTGCCGAATAAATTGCGATGGATACGTCATATACGCAAACATAAGTAGTTGCTCTTCTTTCGTAAAAGGGAAATTTTTTTGATACATTTGAAACCATTCAAACCGATCACTTCTTGCGATTGGATATGTGTTTAAAGACCGTGAATAAAAACCTACTATATCTTGCACAGGCGTTGCAAACTTCGATTTTTCTAAACTAATAAAATAGCCATTCCGCTCATAGTCAAATAAAAAATGATTAAGTGACACATTACCATGCACAAAAGTAATACGCGTTTTCTCTTTTTCTTTCATCGCATCGTTCCACTCATTTAATTGCTTCGTTGCAAATTCACGCGCTCTCATTACATGATGATAGTACGTACAATATTGCAATTCAAACGGGGACATATACCATTTTGATTCAGATTCTACGAGAAACTCTTCTAACATCTCACCATCATTTTCCCAACGATCGGATATACTTGTATAATGTTTTTCTAAATCTTCTTCCGTATACGTTTCTTCCTTCACAGTTTTTTGATGCAACGTTCCAAGTGTCTGAAACATTTTATGGTATTGATCATTGTCCTCACCGTTTCCTTCTGCACGTTCTAACCAAGGCATTAAATAATAATTATACGTCCCGTCACTTAAAATATAACTTCCATCCGTCGCATGATATATAGGTACATAATTTGAAAAACCTTTCTCCTTCAAATATTGAATATGATGCAGAAAGTTATTCCGCTCTAACTTTCTGCCTTCTATTTTCTTGAGTGCATATGGACCTTGATTCGTATAAATTTTCATTACATTTCCGTGCTCTTCCATATGCTGCGTATCCAATCTATATTGCCTCACAATAGGTTCATAGTGATTTCGCAACTCAATATCCATACGAATAACCCTTTCTATTCAAAACATAGCCTCTAAGAAAGGAAGTGAGTGAAAACACTCACTTCCTTATTTCGTCTTTACCCTTGAAACGGGAATATAAATAATTTGCCCCGTATTTAAAAATATATCTTCTGTTTGATTGACACGGTGTAAATTTTGTACAGACGTTTCATAACGGTCTGCAATAGATTCAATTGTATCCCCTTCTTGCACGAAATACATTCTTAACTTTGTAAATTCTTCTTCCGGTTCTTTCGTAAATAGTTTTGTTAAATAAAGCGCATTTTCATCTCGCTGTGAGTACTCTTCTTCTTGTTCTTCCTGCTTTTTCGCTTTTTCTTTCTTGAAATCTTTTCGTCCGAACAGTTCAAATTGTGGCGTTGTTTCTTGCTCCTCTTCACGTTCCACAAATTCATGTTCTTCTATTTTCTCTTCTTCTAATTCCTGCTCTTTTCTTTCCTCTAATTGGAACGGTTCAAATGCGTAATCTTCCCACTCATCTGATTCCTTATATGCTGGTTCTTCTACATGCGGCGCCGGTCTATTTTCATCCTCTTGCGCTGAATCTTCTTCTAACTCAGCATACACCGTTTCTTCCTCTTCCTCTTCCTCTTCAACTTCATCCTCGCTTCTCTCTTCATCACACAAACCGGTAATAGATATATCCGCTAATAATTGTAAGCAACCATTTTCCTTTAATTCATAATCAAATTCCTCGATTGATACATATAGCTCTTCAATTACTTTCACTCGATTTCTCGGAATTGATATTTCAAGTGGAAAGGAATGAACAAGTTCATTAACCCCATCTTCTCTTGTTTCTACATAATCAATTGACTTTGCTGGCGATAGTTCTCTTAATGAATACGCCGAATCATCTTTTCGTGCAACATACTCTCCCGTTAAATCTAATTGTCCTCTCACGATTACTTCATGATCAAGCTCTTCTATCTCAACGTCTGGATCTAACGAAATTGACAAAAGTTCTTCGACTTCCTGTCCTTTTTGGAACCACACAGATTCTTTTAATGAAAATCGTAATGAATGATCTGCAGCCACTTCTTTTCCCCCTCCCAAACTATATGTCATTACAGATTTATGTGCGGAAAGCTTACTTTATGAATAAAAAAAATCGCTCCCCTTACGGAGAGCGATTTTCTCTAATACATTACGCTTTTAATTTTGACATTGCAATTTCAGCTGCTGCAATCGTCGCTTCAATATCTGCATCACTATGTGCTGTCGATAAGAATAAACCTTCGAATTGAGATGGCGGTAAGAATACACCTTGTTCTACCATTTCACGATAGTAAGCCGCAAAGAATTCTAAGTTTGAAGATTTTGCTGCATCGTAATTAATAACGGGTTCATCTGTAAAGAAAATACCAATCATAGAGCCTGCACGGTTAATATGGTGAGGAATGCCATGTTTTTCAGCTGCTTTACGTAATCCAGCTTCTAACATTTCAGCTTTACGCTCAAATTCTACATATGATTCTGGCGTTAACTGTACTAACGTTTCATAACCTGCCGCCATTGCAAGTGGGTTACCTGATAAAGTACCAGCTTGGTAAATCGGTCCGCTTGGCGCAACTTGGCGCATAATTTCCGCTTTACCACCGTATGCTCCTACTGGTAAACCACCACCGATTACTTTACCTAAGCATGTTAAATCAGGCGTTACGCCATAATAACCTTGGCCACAATTATAAGCTACTCGGAACCCTGTCATTACTTCATCAAAAATAAGCAATGCACCGTTTTGTTCTGTTACTTCACGAAGACCTTCTAAAAATCCAGGCTGTGGAGGAACAACCCCCATATTTCCTGCTACTGGTTCTACAATTACACAAGCAATATCATCACCGAATTGTTCAAACGCGTATTTTACGCTTTCTAAATCGTTATAAGCTACTGTAATCGTATTTTTCGCTACACCTTCTGGTACACCAGGACTATCTGGTAAACCTAAAGTCGCCACACCAGAACCAGCTTTAATTAATAGCGAATCACCATGACCGTGGTAACAACCGATAAATTTCAAGATTTTATTACGACCTGTATAACCACGAGCTAAACGTAGTGCACTCATTGTTGCTTCCGTTCCAGAGTTAACCATACGCACAATCTCAATTGATGGCACGCGCTCAATAACAAGTTTTGCTAATTTATTTTCAATTTCTGTTGGTGCACCGAAGCTTGTACCTCTTTCAGCAACAGATTTTAACGCTTCTACAACACGATCATTTGCATGACCATGAATTAAAGGACCCCATGATAATACGTAGTCGATATATTCATTCCCATCGATATCATATACTTTAGAGCCTTTTCCACGCTCCATAAACAACGGATTCATCCCAACAGACTTAAAGGCACGAACCGGGCTATTTACGCCACCAGGCATTAAGTCTTGCGCCTCTTCAAACGCTGCAATTGACTTATCAAACTTTTTCATTATTTAGCGCCTCCTTCTTGTAACCATCTTGCTGCATCTTTTGCATGATACGTAATAATTAAATCTGCTCCTGCACGTTTCATACTAATTAATTTTTCAAGAACAACTTCTTTTTCATTAATCCAACCATTTTGCGCTGCCGCTTTAATCATCGAATATTCACCACTTACATTATAAGCGACAACTGGTAAATTAAAGTTATTTTTCACATCACGAACGATATCTAAGTAAGAAAGAGCTGGTTTTACGATTAAGAAATCTGCACCTTCCATTACATCCGATTCTGCTTCACGGAATGCTTCCATACGGTTTGCCGGATCCATTTGATATGTTTTACGGTCACCAAATTGCGGTGCACCGTGCGCAGCATCACGGAATGGTCCATAAAATGCTGATGAATATTTCACAGCGTACGACATAACTGGCACGTGTCCAAAACCATTTTCGTCTAATGCATGGCGAATTGCTGTTACGAAGCCATCCATCATGTTTGATGGCGCAATAATGTCCGCTCCTGCTTTCGCTTGACTTACAGCTGTTTTCGCAAGAACTGCAAGAGACTCGTCATTTAAAATAATACCATCTTCAATTACACCGCAATGACCATGGCTTGTAAATTGACATAAACATGTGTCTGCAACTACTACTAGCTCAGGGAAATCACCTTTAATTTGCTGAATAGCACGTTGTACAATTCCATGATCACAATATGCTGATGATCCAACTTCATCCTTTTCAGCAGGTAAACCAAATACAATAACAGAACGAATACCTAAATCAACAACTTCTTGCATTTCAGCTTGCAATAAATCTAAAGACATTTGATATACGCCTGGCATAGAAGGAACTTCATTACGAACATTTTCACCTTCTAATACAAAAATAGGGTAAATAAAATCTTCCGTATGTAAAAACGTTTCACGCACAAGCGCACGCATGCCCCCGCTTTGTCTTAAACGACGATGACGATTAAATTGTAAAGAGTTCATAGATTTCTATCCCCATTCTTTCATTTTATAGATTCACAAACACATTGTAGTAATGCTTCTACAGTGTACTCTTTCGGCACAATAACAGACGGAAAATAAAGACTTGCCTCTTTTTCCGTAATAGGTCCTATACAAGCAATTGTACATTTTTTTGTCCATTCTCTCCAGTTTGTACCCTCAAGTAAACGAACAAAACTAGTAACAGTTGAAGGGCTCGTAAATGTAATAATGTCTACTTTCCCTAACTTCAATGCCGCTATAAGCTCTTGCTTTTTTTCTATATTCACTTTCGTACCGTATACGGTTAGCTCATCTAGAGAAATACCAATTTCCCGAAGTGCAACCGGAATTACCTCTCTTGCTAAATTCCCTTTCGGAAATAAAATACGTTCATTTCCACTTAATTCTTTTAGAAACTCTTCTGCAAATGCTTCTGCAACAAATAAAGTCGGAACAAAATGAACTTGATAGCCCCTTTTTTCTAACTCTAATTTTGTTTTCACACCTACCGCAGCGATTTTAATGGTTAGTGGTAGTTTCTTTTTTAAACTATCCAGAAAAAAAGCTACACCATTTCTGCTCGTAAAAATAACCCAGTCGTATGAATGTAGCTGCTCTTCAATATGTTGAATTTGCCTATGAGACATACCTTCCATACGCAAAAGCGGAATTTCCAATGGAATTCCGCTCTTTTCTTTCACTGCTACACTCATTTGTTTCGCTTGATGCTGGGCACGTGTAATCAATACCGTTTTTCCAGCGAGAGCGTTCATATTTATTGTTGCTCCTTATTTGCAGCAAGAATGAGTTCTTTGGCGCCTTGCTTAATTAAACGGTCCGCGGCCTCTAATCCTACTTCCTCAGGATTAGTACCCACTACTGTCTCTTTTAATAAAACAGAGCCATCCATAGAGCCGACAAGAGCTGTTAATTCGATTGCATCGTTTTCTGTAAGGGTTGCATATCCAGCAATTGGAACTTGGCATCCACCTTCAAGTTTATGAAGAAATACTCGCTCCGCTGCCACTGTTCTTTCTGTTATCGTATCATTAATATGCGCTAACAATTGCAATAAATCCTTATCATCCTCACGACACTCAATCGCTAATGCACCTTGTCCTACAGCAGGTACACATAACGCTTCATCTAAATGTTCTGTAATAACTTCATCATCCCAGCCCATTCTTTGTAATCCAGCTGTCGCTAAAATAATCGCATCGTAATCTTCTTCTTTTAATTTACGTAAACGTGTATCGATATTCCCGCGAATCCACTTAACTTGTAAATCTGGTCTCGCAGCGAGTAGCTGTGCACTACGTCTTAAACTACTCGTACCTAAAATAGCACCTTCCGCTAACTCTTTAAACGATGCTCCATTTTTTGAGATAAAAGCATCACGAGGGTCAACACGCTTTGGTGTACAGCCAATCATTAAACCTTCTGGAAGTACGGCTGGCATATCTTTCATACTATGTACAGCCATATCGATTTCTTTCGTAAGTAGCGCGTGTTCAATCTCTTTTACAAACAAGCCTTTGCCGCCTACTTTTGAAAGAGTAACATCTAAAATAACATCACCTTTTGTGACAATTTCTTTCACTTCAAATTCATATGGTAGACCTAGGGCTTTTAACTGATCAATAAACCAGTTTGTTTGCGTTAATGCTAGTTTACTCTTTCGTGATCCTACAATAATTTTGCGCATAATTCTCTCTCCTCATTATAAATACCAAAAGTGGAAATTGGATAAACTGCTTAATAGAAAAATGTTTACTAGCATTACGAGAAACGATCCGATATTCCACTGTACAATTTTCTTACCTTGCAACACATCTGCCGCTCGTAAATATAAACCTGTGCAATACACAAATAGAACGACAAAAGATCCGATTACTTTCGTATCATACCAATGGAAATTATCCAATTTTGTATATCCCCATATACATCCTAATAAAATTGCTAGTAAGAAAAATGGAACAGAAAATAAATTTAATCCGTAAGACATAGATTCTAGCTTCGGTAAATTCCCTAACCTTCTTAATCTCGCATTCCATTTTTTCTTTTTTAATAGGCGATATTGTAATAAGTACATAATAGAAAAAATGAACGATACAGTAAACGTTGCGTAAGAAATAATTGCCATACCGACATGCACGTATACAAGTTCTGAAACTAATTGTTCCGCAAGTACTGGCGACATCTTTCCGAGCGGTGTAAAAATAGAAAAAGCGCTTACGCCAAATGCAACAACATTTGTAAAAAAGACTAAAAAGTCGATTCTCATAAATCGATTAATGACTAACGACATCGTAATCAATAACCAAACATAAAAATAAATCCCTGATAATAAAGTTAAAATAGGATTCGTTTCTGAATCTGTAGCCCTAAGCAACATAAAAATAGACTGCAGGACCCATACAATCGCAAGTAACCAAAAAGCAAATCGGTTCGCCTTTCGGTTACTTTGGAAATAATCTATAAAATATAAACTAATGCTACAAGCATATAAAATAATTGCAATATGATAAATAATACTGTTATTTAAAAAACTCATCCGATCATCCTTCCAAATTATAAAGATGGAACGGATGGTGTCCACACTTTTTTATGTTCTACTTCTTCCGCACAACTCTCTACGTCTTCCGTTTCTAAATCGAAAATCTTCGCAAATAACGCTAATTTTTCGCTCGCTCCCTCTTCAGCAGCTATTTCTTTCGCTACTAAAATTGGGTCTTTTAATAATTGATTAATAATACTTTTCGTATGCTTACTAATGACTTTTTTCTCACGATCACTAAGGTTTGGTATTTTTCGCTCTAGGCTTACCATCGTTTCACTTTGGATTGCAAGTGCCTTATCACGAAGAGCTGATATTAATGGAACAACACCAAGTGTACTTAACCACGTTTTAAATAGAACAATTTCCTCTTCAATCATAAATTGAATTTTCTCTGCTTCTTTCAAACGCTCAGCACGGTTTGCCTCCACTACTCCTTGTAAATCATCAATATCATACAAGAAAGAACCTTCTAGCTCATCAATCGCTGGATCAATATCACGTGGCACTGCAATGTCAACCATAAACAAAGGGCGACCAGAGCGCATTTTCTCTACCTTCGTCATCATCTCTTTCGTAATGACATACTCCGATGCACCAGTTGAACTAATTAAAATATCTGCTTCTAATAATGCACATTGTAATTCGCTTAACGATTTTGCATGTCCCATATATTTCTCAGCCATTACTTCTGCTTTCGAAAGCGTCCTATTCATAACTGTTACTTTACGAGCACCACTTCCATATAAGTTTTGCAGTGCAAGTTCGCCCATTTTACCAGCACCAAGAATAAGCACATGACAATCTGTTAACTCGCCAAATATTTTCTTTCCAAGCTCAACAGCAGCATAACTAACAGACATCGCACTTTCCCCGATTGTTGTTTCTGAGTGGGCACGTTTTGCTAATGTAATGACTTGCTTAAACAATTCATTAAAAATTGTGCCTGTTGCTTTAACTTGTTGCGCTTCTAAAAAGCTATCTTTTATTTGACCTAAAATCTGCGTTTCTCCGACTACCATAGAATCTAAACCGCACGTTACGCGGAATAAATGATCTATTGCACCATCTTGTTCAAAAATAGTTAAATATGGCGCGACTTCTTCTATTTCAAGCTGAAACCAATCAGCTAAAAACTTCTTAATATAATACCGTCCCGTGTGTAATTGATCGACAACAGCATAAATCTCAGTGCGATTACAAGTTGATACAATGACATTCTCTAACACGCTCTTTTGATTTTGTAATGTAGTCATCGCTCGCTCTAGTTCTGCTGCCTGAAATGTGAGTTTCTCACGAAATTCTACAGGGGCTGTTCGATAATTTACACTAACAACAAGAATATGCACGCAGCATGTCCCCCTTCACCCGTTTTATCACTTTATCTACTATCATAATACAACTTTCCTCTTATGAATCTGACAATCGTGTGAACAACCGATTATTTTTTAATTATTCTCCGTATGTAATAAAGGAGATTCAGTAACACTAATAAAAAAAACTTCTACTTTATAATGATTATAAATTAATAACTCTATTTGTACGTTACCAAAAAAAGCCCTCATAATCAAGTGATGGAAACTATTCCATATTAATTATAACATCATCTTCCCTATCTTCTTTCATCATGAAGGAAAATATGTATGATTGTTCCAAAATGCAACAAAGACTTTCTCAATACAATGTATTTGACATTGTATTTCTTTTTCGTTATATTGGTTTTACAAAATTAAATTGTGCACAACTTAATTAGAAGGGAGTTATTTATGACAGAGGACTCTTTGCATCTAGATAACCAACTTTGTTTTTCTATTTACGCCTGCTCTAGAGAGGTTACTCGTTTTTATCGACCTTATTTAGAAGAAATGGGTATTACGTATCCCCAGTACATTACTTTACTCGTACTATGGGAGCAAGATGGACTAACAGTAAAAGAAATTGGAGAACGTCTATTTTTAGATTCTGGTACGTTAACACCTATGTTAAAACGCATGGAATCATTAAAACTTGTAAAACGTGTTCGTTCCAAAGAAGACGAGCGAAAAGTTTGTATTGAATTAACAGAACAAGGCAAAGATTTAAAGGAAAAGGCTTGTTCATTACCGACAACGATGGCTACAAACTTAGGAATTACAGAGCAAGAATATCGCTCTTTATTAATTCAACTAAATAAACTAATTGACACAATGAAAACAATTAATGATGGAAAAGGGGAATAAATATGGATAAATTATATACTGCTTCAGTAACAGCAACAGGTGGAAGAAATGGGAAAGTAGTTTCAGATGATGGCATATTAAATCTTGATGTAAAAATGCCGAAAGCACTAGGTGGTGCAGGCGGAGAAGCAACAAATCCAGAACAACTATTTGCAGCTGGTTATGCAGCTTGTTTCGATAGTGCATTACAACTTGTCATTCGTACAAAACGTGTGAAAGTAGAAAGTACAGAAGTAACTGCTCACGTTTCTATCGGAAAAGATACAGATGGTGGTTTCGGTCTATCTGCTGTACTTGATGTACATGTGGCTGGCGTTTCACATAGCGAAGCACAAGAACTTGTAGAAGCGGCTCACGGTGTATGTCCTTACTCGAAAGCAACACGAGGAAATATTGAAGTTACATTAAACGTACGCTAAAAAATTTAGCAAAACAAAAACGCGCGACATTCGTCACGCGTTTTTTGTTTTTGTAAATTTATGAATTGCTTTCCACGCTTCTTCTTTTCCAAGTCCTGTTTCAGAAGAGAATAGAACAATTTCATCGCCAATTTCAACAGCAAGCGTTTCTTTTACAACTTTTAAATGCTTTTGCCATTTCCCTTTCGGAATTTTATCGGCTTTCGTCGCAATAATAATTGTTGGGATTTCATAATGCTTTAAGAAATCATACATCATCACGTCATCACTTGTTGGTTGGTGACGTAAATCAACTACTAATACAGCTGCGTCTAATTGCTCACGAGTTGTAAAGTACGTTTCAATCATTTTCCCCCATGCAGCGCGCTCCGATTTAGATACTTTTGCATATCCATAACCTGGAACGTCAACAAAGTGCATCATCTCATTGATTAAGAAAAAGTTCAGCGTTTGCGTTTTTCCTGGTTTAGAAGAAATACGCACTAACTTTTTACGATTTAAAATTTTATTAATAAAGGAAGACTTCCCCACATTTGAACGACCTGCTAATGCAATTTCTGGTAAATCACTGTCTGGATATTGTTCTGGTTTAACAGCACTAATTACAATATCTGCTTTTGTTACTTTCATTGTTTCACTCCTACTAATGCGTGCTCCAATACTTCATCTAAATGAGATGCAAGCACAAACGTAAGGTTTTCTTTTACGCTCTCTGGAATATCATCTAAATCTTTCTCGTTTTCTGCTGGCAAAATAATTTTTGTTAAGCCTGCGCGGTGAGCACTTAATGTTTTTTCTTTTAAACCACCAATTGGTAATACACGACCACGAAGTGTAATTTCACCTGTCATACCCACTTCTTTACTTACAGGAATACCTGTTAGCGCAGAAATAAGTGCCGTTGCCATCGTAATACCTGCTGACGGTCCGTCTTTTGGAACTGCTCCTTCTGGAACGTGAATATGAATATCATTTTTCTCATGGAAATTCGGATCGATCTGAAGCTCTTCTGCACGAGAACGTATATAACTAAACGCAGCTTGTGCTGATTCTTTCATAACATCCCCAAGTTTCCCTGTTAAAATTAGTTTCCCTTTTCCTGGCGCTACAGAAACTTCAATGGCAAGTGTATCGCCGCCTGCTGCTGTGTAAGCTAGACCTGTTGCCATACCAACTTGGTCTGTTTTTTCAGCTTGCCCATAACGGAATATGTGTTTACCAAGTAAATCAACAATCTTTTTCTCTGTCACAACGATACGTTTACGTTCTGCTGTAACGATAATCTTCGCTACTTTACGGCAAACTTTTGCAATTTGGCGCTCTAGCGTACGAACACCAGCCTCACGTGTATAATAACGAATAATCTCAAGAAGCGCTTCATCACGCACTTGTAAATTACCTTTTCGTAAGCCATGTTCTTTTAATTGTTTCGGCAATAAATGCTCACGAGCAATGTGTACTTTTTCAAGTTCTGTATAGCCAGCAATCGAAATGATTTCCATGCGGTCAAGTAATGGACCTGGAATACTTGAAAGTGTATTAGCAGTTGCTACAAACATAACTTTTGATAGATCATATGGTTCTTCAATGTAATGATCACTGAAGTTATGGTTTTGTTCTGGATCTAATACTTCAAGTAATGCCGCTGATGGATCTCCACGGAAATCGTTAGACATTTTATCAATCTCATCTAATAAGAAGACTGGATTAACTGTTTTCGCCTTTTTCATACCTTGAATAATGCGTCCTGGCATTGCTCCAACATATGTACGACGGTGACCACGAATTTCAGATTCATCACGCACACCACCAAGAGATACACGGACGAAGTTACGATTCAATGATGTTGCAATTGAACGCGCTAATGAAGTTTTGCCGACCCCAGGAGGGCCTACTAAACAAAGGATAGGTCCTTTTAATGAATTCGTTAACTTCTGTACAGCTAAATATTCAAGTACACGCTCTTTCACTTTTTCAAGACCGTAATGATCGTTATTTAAAATCTCTTCCGAATGAGCAAGATCAATTATATCTTCTGTTGCCTCTGTCCACGGAAGCGCTAATAACCAATCAATATAATTGCGAATAACACCACTCTCCGCAGAACTTGCTGGTAACTTTTCATAACGATCTAATTCTTTCAGGGCAGCCTTCATTGTTTCTTCCGGCATTCCTGACTGTTCAATTTTCTCACGAAGTTCTTCTACTTCTCCGCCCTTGCCTTCTTTGTCGCCAAGTTCAGTTTGAATCGCCTTCATTTGCTCACGTAAGAAATATTCTTTTTGCGTGCGCTCCATGGAACGTTTCACTTTTTGCCCAATTTTCTTTTCTAGGCTAAGTAACTCTTGTTCATCTTGAATAATTGAAATAAGTGTTTGTAATCGTTCTTTTACAGATACAATCTCTAAAATCTCTTGTTTCTGCTTCGTTTTAATCGGCAAGTGAGAAGCAATTAAATCAGCTAATCTCCCTGGTTCTTCCACATCAGCTACCGTTGCAAAAGTTTCATTTGAAACTTTTTTCGAAACTTTAATATATTGTTCGAAATGCTCCAGTAACGTACGCATAAAAGCTTTCTCTTCTAAATCATCTTCTACTTCTTCAGTTACCGTTTTAATAGACACTTGTACTACATTTTCTTCTTCGATAAACTCTATTACTTCTGCTCTATGTAAACCTTCCACAAGGACACGAAGCGTACCGTTCGGCAATTTTAACATTTGCTTCACTTTCGCCACTGTACCTACACTATATATGTCATCTTCTTTCGGATCATCGATATTCATTTCTTTTTGCATTGCTAAAAAGATGATATTTTCATCCATTGCCGCCTGCTCTAGTGCTTGTATCGATTTATCACGTCCTACATCAAGATGCAAAACCATCGTTGGATATACGAGAACGCCTCTTAATGGTAGGAGGGGCACGATTCTTTCGTTCGTATTCATACTAGACATAGCACCTCCATAATAAATTAAACTCCTGTTCAACTATTTTATATTACAATACACCTAGATGCAATTGCTGAGATTCCGCGCAATTGTAAATAGCTTGTTTTTCTACCTCACGAAAAGAAAAAGACTCCGATTAAGCATACAAACTTAAACGAAGTCTGGCAAATTTTATTATTGTTTATTTTTACATAGATTGTGCATCTGTTTCGTCTACGTTAGTATGTACATCTAGCTCTCTATGCATATTTCCTTGCATAAACGTTAACTCAAATACTTCTTTTAACTTACGGACAGGAATAATTTCAATTCCCTTGATCGTATACAAAAATGGTTGCATATTTTCAGCAGGAATAATGACTTTCTTAGCTCCCGCTTTTTTCGCAGCTTTTATTTTTGCGTATACACCACCAATAGGCTTTACTTCTCCGTGTATACTTATTTCACCTGTCATCGCTACTTCATTATTTACATACGTGCGATGCACCGCAGAATATACACCTGTTGCCATAGCGATTCCTGCAGAAGGGCCATCAATTGGGATACCCCCTGGAAAATTAATATGTATATCGTATCCTTCTGGCAACACATCTAAAGAACGAAGTACTGTTAATACATTATCAACAGAGCCTTTCGCCATACTTTTACGACGAATAGATTTCGTTTGACTACCAATACTTTCTTCTTCCACAATTCCGGTAACATTTACCGATCCTTTATCTTTCGCCGGAATTGCTGTTACTTCAATTTCTAATAACGCACCTGTATTTGGTCCGTATACAGCAAGACCATTTACAAGACCAATCCTTGGAATCGGATAAATGCGCTTTTCATATTTCGGTGTAAGCTGACTTGAGTGAACAACCCACTCTATATCTTCATCCTTAATGAAAGAACGTTCTTCATTTATCGCCATACCCGCAGAGATTTGCACGAGATTAATCGCTTCTCGTCCATTCCTTGCATACATCCCAATCATCTCAATACCATTTTCACCTATTTGCATTTCCACTTTTTCCGCGGCATTTTTCGCTACTTTTTGAATTTCTTCCGTATCTAATTCACGGAAAAATACTTCTAAGCAACGTGACCGAATAGCAGGAGGAATTTCCTCTGGCGAACGTGTCGTTGCTCCAACTAAGCGAAAATCTGCCGGTAAGCCTTTTTGGAAAATATCATGTATATATGTTGGGATCATTGTATTTTCTTCACTATAGTACGCACTTTCTAAAAATACTTTTCGATCTTCTAACACCTTTAACATTTTGTTCATTTGAATCGGATGGAGCTCGCCAATCTCATCAATAAACAAAATACCACCATGTGCATCTGTTACAGCACCTTTTTTCGGTTGCGGAATACCTGCTTGCCCCATCGCCCCAGCACCTTGATAAATCGGATCATGCACCGAACCAATTAAAGGGTCTGCGATACCACGTTCATCAAACCGAGCTGTTGTCGCATCAAGTTCAATAAATGTTGCATTCGTACGAAATGGAGATTTAGGATTTCGTTTCGCTTCTTCTAATACAAGACGTGCTGCCGCTGTTTTCCCAACACCTGGTGGGCCATATATGATTACATGTTGCGGATTCGGACCACAAAGAGCCGCTTTTAACGACTTAATCCCGTCCTCTTGCCCTACAATATCTAAAAAGGTTGTAGGACGCACCTTTTCTGCTAGCGGCTCTGTTAAAGAAATCTCACGCATTTTACGAAGTTGTTCTAATTCTTTTTTCGATTCTCGATCAATTGAAACTTTTTGTGTTCGTTGATTTCGAAGTAAATGCCAGAAATACAATCCGACAATTACACCAAAAACAAGTTGAACAACTAAAAATATATTTGTCCAGCTCATTATTTATTTCCTCCCGCAATATTTTATCTCTTAGTATTTCCGCGGAGGAACGTAGCTAAACATAAAGAAAAACAGCAATTATAAAAATTGCTGTTTCCCTTTCGCATTATGCAGATGTTTTTGTATCAAGTACAGTACCGTCTTGTAACACCAATTTTGGCGGCTCATTATCAGCTACTGTTTCTTTTGTAAGAATACACTTCTCGATATCTTTACGAGATGGAAGTTCGAACATTACATCAAGCATTAAGCCTTCAATAATAGAACGAAGTCCACGAGCACCCGTTTTACGTTCAATTGCTTTTTTCGCAATTTCGATTAGTGCACCTTCTTCAAACTCTAACTCAACATCGTCAAGCTCCAATAGTTTTTGGAATTGCTTAACAAGTGCATTTTTCGGTTTCGTTAAAATATCAACAAGAGCATCTTCATCAAGTGGCTCTAGGTTCGCAATAACTGGAAGACGACCGATAAACTCTGGAATTAAACCAAATCTTAAAAGATCCTCTGGTAATACGTGAGATAAAACATGCTTCTCATTTACATCAGCATTTTTCTTCTCAGAACCAAATCCAATTACTTTTTCACCAAGGCGACGTTTAATAATCGGCTCAATGCCATCAAACGCTCCACCACAAATGAATAAGATGTTCGTTGTATCAATTTGAATAAACTCTTGGTGCGGATGCTTACGACCACCTTGAGGTGGAACGCTTGCTACAGTACCTTCTAAAATTTTCAGAAGTGCTTGCTGCACACCTTCACCAGATACATCACGTGTAATTGATGGATTTTCGGACTTACGTGCCACTTTATCAATCTCATCAATATAAATGATTCCTTTTTCCGCTTTCTCTACATCATAATCAGCTGCTTGAATTAATTTTAGTAAGATATTTTCTACATCTTCTCCAACATATCCAGCTTCTGTTAAAGATGTTGCGTCCGCGATTGCAAATGGAACATTTAGAATACGCGCTAACGTTTGTGCAAGTAATGTTTTACCACTACCTGTTGGCCCGATAAGTGCGATATTACTCTTCGCTAATTCTACATCATCAATTTTGCTGTTAGAATTAATGCGTTTGTAATGGTTATATACCGCTACCGCTAGTGCTTTTTTCGCGCTATCTTGCCCGATGACATACTCATCTAAGATTTCACGAATTTCTACCGGTTTCGGTACATCTTTGAATTCTACTTCTTCGTCCTTCGCAAGCTCCTCTTGTACAATTTCAGTACAAAGTTCGATACACTCGTCACAAATGTAAACACCTGGACCTGCCACTAACTTTCGAACTTGCGTTTGTGTTTTACCACAGAAAGAACATTTTAATTGCCCTTTTTCATCATTAAATTTAAACATATTTTCACACCCCTTACAAAGTGCTAACCTCTTGCCTTCGTATGTACACGATAAATGTATCGTATGTAAATACATATTATGTCACTACGTGGCGAGAAATACAAATAATATGACTAGTTATGTACAAATAAAAAATTTTTAAAACTTTTGAAATATGTATATTCGACTTGTAAAGGAACTTTTCCTTCTCCATCGAAAAGTTTTATAAATATATTTCTATATTTATAAAACAAGGCACGATTTTAATCGTGCCTTGTTATTTTATTATGCAGCGTTTTCTACTAAGAAGTCTACAGCTTTACGCACTTTAAGATCTTCAGCTAAAGCGTCTACGCTTCCAAGAGCTTGCTTGATAGCGTCTACTGGCATACTGTACATTTCAGCCATTTTTTCAACTTCTGCAGTTACTTCTTCTTCAGTAACTTCGATGTTTTCAGCTTCAATGATAGCTTCAAGAACAAGATTGATTCTTACACGTTTTTGTGCATCTTCTTTCATTTGCTCTTTTAATTTGTCAGCATCAGTACCTGTGAATTGGTAGTAAAGCTCAAGGTTCATACCTTGTTGGCTTAAACGTTGCTCGAATTCACGAACCATACGATCTAACTCAGTGTTGATCATAGCTTCTGGAATTTCGATTTCAGCGTTAGCAGCAGCTAATTCTACTACTTCGTCACGTACTTTGTGCTCAGCTTCGTGCTTTTTGCCTTCTTCTAAGTTTGTGCGAAGTTTTGCTTTTAATTCATCAAGAGTTGCAACCGCTTCGTCTGCTTCTTTAGCGAACTCGTCGTTTAACTCAGGAAGTTCTTTTGTTTTGATTTCGTGAATTGTTACTTTGAATGTTGCTGGTTTGCCAGCTAATTCAGCAGCATGGTACTCTTCTGGGAATGATACTTCAACGTCTTTAGACTCACCAGATTTAAGACCGATTACTTGCTCTTCGAAACCTGGGATGAATGTACCAGAACCGATTGCTAGAGAGTAGTTTTCGCCTTTTCCACCTTCAAATGCTTCGCCATCAACGAAACCTTCGAAGTCGATTACAGCTGTATCACCGTTTTCAACAGTTCCTTCTTCTTTAACAACTAGTTCAGCTTGACGCTCTTGTAAAGATTTTAATTCGTTCTCTACATCTTCGTCAGTTACAGTTGTTTCAACTTTTTCTACTGCTAAACCTTTGTACTCACCTAATTTAACTTCAGGTTTTACTGTAACTTTTGCAGTGAAGATAAGGTTAGCATTTTTTTCGAACTTCTCGATGTCGATTTCAGGATGATCAACTGGGAAGATACCAGCTTCTTCAATCGCTTCACCGTATGCTTTTGGTAAAATGATATCTAAAGCATCTTGGTATAAAGATTCAATACCAAAGCGTTGTTCGAATAATGGACGAGGCATTTTTCCTTTACGGAAACCTGGTACGTTAATTGTTTTTACTACTTTTTTGAACGCAGCGTCGATAGAGTTGTTTACTTCTTTAGCATCAACTTCGATTGTTAAAACGCCAACGTTACCTTCTAATTTTTCCCATTTTGTAGACATTTATTCTTTCCCTCCAACTATAATAATGTATGCACATACCTCTATAGATTAAGATCTTCATTATCTCTTTTTTGAAATAACAAATACACAAATAATCCTCTAGCAAAAGCTTTCAGATATAATGTTCCAATCTACTAATTGCCCAGAAGACAACTACGGTATATTTTGTTCGAGAATAATATGAAACATATTAAGTAAGAGAATTACACTTCTCTTCTCTTACAAACAGGCAGTTTTCTGCCTTTTGCAACCCTTACATTATAACATAGAATATGCTCGTTTCAAGAACTGAACGATTCTTTTTCATAATTATACGGGCAAATATCCTTCTCTTTCAACACGTAATAACCATTGATAGGCAATATGAAACTCTTCCAATTCGATATTGTATGCTGCCATAAGCTCTTCTTCATCAATAGCCAATCCGAAACGCTTTCTTCCAATTCTCTCTAAAACAGCTGACCAAATCTCTTCTTTATCCATTAATAGAGCGAATGGGAAAACGCTAATTTGCAATTCTTTCCAATATGTAACCATCGCTTCAAATATATCGGGATAATTTTGCTCTAATCGACTTGATAATTTATGTATAATGTTATTGGATTGCTCCTCATTATGACCTGTAAATGCTGGAATTACCTTAATCGTATTCCCAAACTTTTCTACCTCTATTTCCTCTTCTACCTGACTTTCTATCATTTTATACAAAATAGAAGTTTTCAAATAGGGGTGTTGCTCTTCGTCTATTAAAAATTTCTTTAAAACAGGTAATGCAAGATCTAAGTCTTTTAATGAAAGTCGCTGAATCGCTCTTAGCTTCTGTCCAAAGTTTTCTCCAAAAATTTCTTTAGTAAACTCATCCAACTCAAAATTTGAATCCACTAGCGATGCGTCTCCCTCATTTAGCATACCTTCTGCAAATAAAGCAAGCTGCGCTAATTTTTCCTTTTGATCAGGCATTATATCTTTCGTTTGTAAAACCTTTTCAACAGTTTCAATAACACCTTCATAATCATTTGTTTGAACTAAAATAGTCACGTACGTTTCAAGAATATCACCAAATAAGACAACTCCTGTTTTAAGCAACTGTTCACATTTGTCTTTCGCTTCTTCCATACGTTTTAATTCGAGTAAACAAATAACTGAAGCTAATTCCGTTTGTTCCGTTTCCGCATTATACTGACGTAATATTTCAAAGCAGCGCAATGCATCTTCGAACTTCCGCTCTTTCAGCGCTAAAAAACCTTCATCAATATAGCGCTCTGATAGTTGTGGAAACAATACGACCGTATTTTCTTTTTTATCCATACGTCCGCCTCTTTTTCTTGATTTTAATTATGTTCAAAGTAAATATATCAAATGCGTAATGAGAACACAACATCCCAAAACTATTTGTTTGAAATATAAAAATATTTAATTTTTACATTCCAATACAAATAAATCTCTACTAAAAATTAAAATTGTACAAGTAAAAATCCCCAGCAACAAACGCAGAGGATTCATCATTAATGGAAAGCTTTTATAATTGTGGGGTATATTACAAGGGTAATAATTTGGAGAACAATAATTGCCATAACAATCATGCTAAAATAGAAGATTGGTTTACTTCGCTTCATTAAAAACATAATAATAAGCATCGTACAAGCAAACAAACTTAAGAAGAACAAACTTGTTGTCGAACTAAGTATACCACTTGGGACAAAGAACAATAACACTACACTACAAGTACCTATAATTCCAAATAACCATTCCATTCATTCACTCATTCCCTTTCCCTCTCATGGCTGTTTTCTCTAAGCAATCAAATGTTTCACAACATCAACTACATACGTTAATTTCTCATACGCTACAAATCCAAAAGCAACCGTCAAGCCCGTTACAACTAATCCTTTCATCATTTCTGCCTCCTCGTTTTATCGTTGTTATCTTCATTATAAAAGATTAGCAATTTCTTACCATCGAACTACCTTACAGTTACCTTACAGAATTGTAAGATTTCAAAAAGAGATTGAAAAACACCTCATATCGCTTGAGGTGCTTTCACGGAATTTATTTATAATCACTTGCAAAATTAACTTTTTTCTCTTGGTTATTTTTCGGAGAATCCACTCTTAAACTAATAGATTTACTAAATAATTTAGGATCAAAATAATTATTCATTACTTTTCTTAACTTACCTTCAGATATTTTCGTATTACAAGAAAACAAAGGATGAAGATCATGTTAATATATTTTTGTACAATTAAGACTTTAATTTACAAGGGGGATTATATATGTTTAAAAAAATGGCCGCAGATGTATTAGGACTAAGCGATGTAGGTTCTGTTATTACACCTAAAGACTATGATAAGGTCGATGCCGATGATTATGTAATGCATGAAGATGGGGAGAAAATTTACTTTCTAATTAAATCGAAATCAGATGAATATTGCTTCACAAACAAAGGGTTAATTCACTTAGACGGTACAAGCGCAACAAGTAAAAAACGTACACTACGCCGCTTTAGCTATAGTAAATATCAAATTAAAAACGTAGCGCTTGAAACTGCGGGAACGATTGATTTAGATGTAGAAATTAAGTTCCAAATGGGCGATGAACACTATTCAATTGATGTCCATAAAAAACATATTGAAGAATTAAAAGATTTATATAAAGCTTTACTTAAAATAGAAGAAATCTCATACGACAACGATATTACATTGCAGTATGCACATAAAAGTTTAGATATGGCATCTAACGCTTTCAGCCGTATTTCAAACGCACAAGTAAATTTAGCAGAACAGTTTAAAGAAATAAACGAAATCGCTTTTAACTGGCTCGTTGATACGAAGAAACAATATAATGTGAAAGATTATGGTTTTGTCTTTGACAAGTTTATTAACAACTAATTTAAAACAAACAAAAAACCTTGTTACCAAAAGATAACAAGGTTTTCTTAGCGTCCCAGGAGAGATTCGAACTCCCGCTCCGCCCATTTCCGTACTATTTTATATATTTTGATCGCAGTCTTAATATATCTTCTCCTTCGCGAATGCCTGCCGATCCTTTCCTCACATTTTTTACGACAGTCCAATTCGGGTTAGTTTCATCACCGATGTTCTGTACTGTAAAATTGCCATCACCATATTTCCGGTGACCTTCCGCCAATTTCTCCGTTAAATCATTCTCATTTGATCTCGCCATCTTTGCGCCATCTCCCTTTTTTATACGACCTTCTTAAACCATCTAACCAATCACAGGTCCAGTCAATTGGAGATTCTCGTTTTCCGCTTCTATTAATTGTAACACACTACCGGGAATAAGTTCCGATAACTGCTGCTGAATTGTACTAGAATGGTAAAGAGTTTTATAATATTGTAAGTAAACAATTAAGAGAATCTGGATATGGATTTGAGTTCCATCATAAACCTATTGATTCTTTAAATTAAATAAGAGGAATAGGGCACATAAATGGCGCTCTTTTTATTTAAGAAAAAGAAGTACATATGCAACTACTTAATATCAAAGGAAAGGTCGCAAATATCAAGAATGAACTACACCTATAACCCAAACATCAAATTTTAGACAAACAAAAAACCTTGTTATCAAAAGATAACAAGGTTTTTTTAGCGTCCCAGGAGAGATTCGAACTCCCGACCGTACGCTTAGAAGGCGTATGCTCTATCCGGCTGAGCTACTGGGACATGGAGCGGGTGAAGAGAATCGAACTCTCGACCAGAGCTTGGAAGGCTCTTGTTTTACCACTAAACTACACCCGCATATGTTATTTTCTTTTCTTCGTTAGCGCCGTTGCCCTATCGACAATATTTATTATATGTATAACCACACATAAAGTCAACACCTTTTTTAAAAGAGGATAAATTTTCTTATCCTCTTTTAAAAACTGCTTGTTCAACTAGTTGTCCGTCTAACGTTTCAAAACGAACTTCCATTTGATTTTCATCCATTTCTAATAAAGCAAATGTCTTTTCTACACGCTGACGTGGTAATAAAATACTGCCTGGATTAATAAATAAAACGCCCTCGATTAATTCCGCACCTAATACGTGAGAATGTCCAAAGCATGCAACTTGCGCTCCCACTTCTTCAGCATGGTACGCTAGCGTTTGTAATGTCATTTTCACATTATGGCGATGTCCATGCACAACTAAGAAGCGAATTCCATCTACATCAGTTACAATTTCATCTTGAAAGTTAGCATAATCACAGTTTCCTTTTACAACACGGAAACCTTGCAGTTCTTCATGAGCAGGCGTTAGCTCTGAATCACCGCAATGAATCATGATATCTACTTTCCCTTCATATTTCTCTTTCAACTGCTGTAATTCCTTCACAGAGCTATGACTATCACTTACGATTAAAGCTTTCATCATTCTCTCTCCCTTATTCTCCTAAAAACCATTCCGGGATTTTTTCTTCTAATTTACGAAGAGCACGGCCACGATGGCTAATAGCATTTTTCTCATCTGAACTTAGTTCCGCCATCGCTTTTTTATATTCTTCCACATAAAAAATCGGATCATATCCAAAGCCGTTTTCCCCGCGGCGTTGTTCTAAAATAAATCCTTCACATGTCCCGTTTACAATGACAGGCTTTTTATCACCTTCAGGGAAAGCAACTGCTAATGCACAATAGAAACGAGCTTTACGCTTTTCAAACGCTACTTCATTTAATTCTTGTAACACTTTATCAATATTCGCTTGATCATCTTTCGGCTCTCCAGCAAAACGAGCTGAATACACGCCTGGTTTCCCGTTTAACGCATCTACAATAAGACCTGAATCATCCGCAATTACAATTGCATTCAACTGTCTACTCAAACTATCCGCTTTTAAGATCGCATTTTCTTCAAATGTTTCACCAGTTTCTTCGACTTCTTCAATATGAGGAAAATCGTGTAATGATTTCACTTCTAAATCAAATCGCTCAAATAACTCAGCAAACTCACGTACTTTCCCCATATTTTTTGTCGCTACAACAACTTGTTTCATACTTTCCACCTCTACTCTATATGAGATACGATGTCACCTAAAGCTTCTTTTTGCATATCAATCAGTTGGAAAATGCCTTGTTCTGCTGCATCAAGTAGTTCATTTAACTGCGCTCTACTAAACGTCGCTTCTTCTCCAGTTCCTTGCACTTCAACAAACTGGCCTTTTCCAGTCATAATCACGTTCATATCAACGTCTGCTTTAGAATCTTCTGCATAGTTTAAATCTAAAACAACACCTTGTTCTTCAACAATCCCTACTGACGTTGCTGCTAAATAATCTTTTACTGGAATTTTAGATACTTTTTCTGCTTGTAATAACTTCTCAAACGCTAATACCATCGCTACATATGCACCTGTAATAGAAGCTGTTCTCGTTCCACCATCCGCTTGAATAACATCACAATCAATCCAAACCGTTCTCTCACCAAGCGCTTCTAAGTCAACTACCGCACGTAATGCTCGTCCAATTAAGCGCTGGATTTCCATTGTACGTCCTGTTACTTTCCCTTTACTTGACTCCCTAATTGTACGTTGTTCTGTCGCACGTGGAATCATCGCGTATTCAGCTGTTACCCATCCTTTTCCTTCTCCACGCATAAATGGCGGGACACGCTCTTCAATTGTCGCTGAGCAAATCACCTTTGTATCCCCAACTTCAATTAATACAGATCCCTCTGGATGTTTTAAATAATTCGTATGAATATGTATATGGCGTAATTCTGTTTTCTCTCTACCATCTACTCGCATAAAAATAACCTCCTCTTAATTACTACTCGTTAGTATAGCCAAATTTAAATGTATGATATGTATACAATAAAAGAAGAGGAACCCAAAAAGCAATTCCTCTTTCTTACTTAAGTATATCAAATTATTGACGATTAAAAACTACCTGTATTCACGTTTTCTGGACGATCTACAGGTTTTATTAACTTTCCGCCCTTTTCATCTATAAGATTTGCTTTTCCATTTACTTCAATAGAAATATTTTTCACACCTTTCTTTTCTGTTAAAGATAAAACTAACGACTTCAATACGTAATTTGAAATCATATTTTTATCTGGGTTTACAAATATATTTTCATTAAAGTTTAATGTAAGGTTTCCGTCTTGTAATTTCGGATTCGTAATAAGCTTAACGCCTGGATTAAAATCATTCAGGAGCGATTGATGGATCGGACCTTTTACAAGTTCATCTATAATTGCTGCATAGTCATTTTCTTTACCTTCCGCAACGCGGCGTGTGACTGGTACGTAGTATTGCTGTTTATTATTATTTTGCGCCATAAAATACAGTGTGACTGGTTTTGTATTTGTTACATCTGCTACTTGTTCATCATCGAAGTTAATACCATTTGCACGGCTCACTCCTTCACCAAGCGGTGTACCACCAACCGGCATCTTTGCCAATTTCTCACCATTTATTTGGAACTGCACTTGTTTTATCTCTGTAAATTGCGTCAACGTCCAAGCTATAGATTCAACGATTTGACGCTCTTCTTCTTTCGCATAGTTTTTCATTTCTTTAGAGAAATCAATAACTGCCGTTCCGTCCTTTTTCAAATCTAAGGTCATCGTTGTATTCGCCGGAATGACTGCACGAAACCCATTCGGTAATAAATTCGTTACCGGTCCATCTTTCACAAGGTATTCTAACGTTTGCTTCACAGTCTCATTTGCTTTCGGAGTAGGTATAGCTAACGTTTGTGGTACAACATAACCATTTTTATCAACAAGGTATAGTTCTCTATTTACCATTTGCCCTTGCTTATCTTTTTTAGCTACTTCTTTCTTCCCACCCTCTGTATACGTAACTTGTTTTGGCGGATCAATTTGTTCAGTTGCTTTCTCTTGATTTATAAAGCCACACCCTGTTAGTAAAACAGCGCTCACAGTAGCACCAACAACCCATTTAAAAGTGGATTTAGGCATGCCATTCCCCCCTAAAATCTAAGTTTGTACTATTATGTATACGAGCTGTTTCACGTTTTAGAACAAGCTGTGCCTCTTATAAATTGAAACTTTAATCAGCAGGGGGCTTACTACCCAGCAAATAGCAAGATAAAACAAAAACTCCTGATTTCTCAGGAGCTCACTTATATAAATTCTACTATTATTCTTTTTCTAAATGAATATGCTTCACATTTTCAATCGGTTGACCGAACCATTTTGATGCAATTTCTTTAAACAAGCCTATTTTTCCTGTTGTTAAGAAGAGATGATCGCTTTGTTCTTCTCCTTCATTCAACATTTTACTATGATATAAGATTGTACTTACTTCACGTGCTGTTTCATCACCAGAACTAATTAGTTGCACTTTATCTCCCATTACTTTTTTAATAACAGGTCCTAAAATCGGATAATGTGTACACCCTAATATAAGTGTATCAATATCGGTACTTTTCAGTGGTTGCAGCGTTTCTCTTACAACTTCATACGCCATTTCACTTTCGAAATTCCCACTCTCTACAAGTTCAACGAAAGGTGGACAAGCTAAACTTTCTACCATAACACGGTTATTAATAGACTTTAACGCCTCTTCGTATGCACCACTTTTCACCGTTCCAATCGTTCCAATAATCCCAACGTGATACGTGTTTGTCACTTTTAAAGCTGTACGTGATCCTGGGTGAATAACTCCTACTACTGGAATTGGTAATTGTTTTTGCATCTCTTCTAATACAACTGCAGTTGCTGTATTACACGCAATAACTAACATTTTAATATTTAAATCTAGTAAATGCTCCGTCATTTCCCACGTAAATTGACGTACTTCTTCTCGAGAACGTGGACCATAAGGACAACGTGCTGTATCTCCTAAATATATGATACGCTCTTTCGGCAACTGACGAATTAATTCCTTTGCTACTGTTAAACCGCCAACTCCTGAATCGATAACACCGATTGCTCTATTCAACTTCATCACCCGTTTTCTCATTCATCATCTTTTATGCTTATCATTATATTTTACACACTTTAAGTTCGCTCACTTCAAATGCTTCTGTATGAAAATTTTCATTTTCCCATGTATAGACTAGGACCTTTTTTATTTTGCTCCTTTTTTTCGTAATTTGCAAGATAGAAAAATAACCGACCTTCTATAAGAAAGTCGGTTTCTTCTATATAAAGTGCATATTCATTGCTCCATCTTTTTTTGAAAAGAAGACATTCCCATTAATAAGAAGAAATGAGCAGAAATTAAAATGACGATAATTTATTTACAGCCCTTTTTATAGCCTTACCTATTTCCACGCTAGACTGTGGATTTTGTCCTGTAATTAAATGACCATCTACTACTACATGCGGCGTAAAATTGGGGGCTACATAAAACAAAGCTCCTTCTTCTTTCAACTTACTTTCTAGCAAAAACGGAACGCGCTTTTCTAAATGTACAGCTCTTTCTTCATCGTTTGTATAACCTGTTATACGCTTACCCGCAACAAAAAACGAGCCATCCTGATTTTTCACACCGACTAAGGAGCTTACTCCGTGACAAACAGCCGCTACAATCCGGTTATTGTTATACATATTCTCAATCAAATTTACTACATATGGATTACCTGGAAAATCTACAATCGCCCCGTGCCCACCACCAAATAAAACCGCATCATAATCCGAAAAATGAACATTTGAAATCGGCCTCGTATTTTGCAATAAAGAAGCTACATGCTTGAATTCGCGAGGTATACCATTCGGAATAGACACTCTATCTATAGGTACTCTCCCACCTTTTATTGACACAATATCAACATCAAACTTAGCCTTTTTAAATACATGATAAGGAGCTGCGAGCTCTTCCAGCCACAAACCAGTCGGGTGTCCATTCATATCATGAGCACTTGTTGAAACTAACAGTATCCTTTTCAACATATCCCCTCCTTATTACCTATTTATGTATGGAGTGTTCTTATCATTCATATAGCAAGTGAAGCAAACAAAAAATAGCCGACTTTTATATAAAAGTCGGCTGCTTTCTTATAATTCGAGCTCTCCCATACGAAGAAGCTCCACAACTGCTTGTGAACGTCCTTTAACCCCTAGCTTTTGCATTGCGTTTGAGATATGGTTGCGAACTGTCTTTTCACTTATAAAAAGTTCACCTGCAATTTCCTTCGTTGTTTTATCTTGAACCAGCAATTCAAATACTTCTCTCTCTCTCTTTGTGAGTAAAGGTTTAGATTGATACGCTTTTTCCTTCAACTGGTATAACCCTCCTTGCTTAAGCCAGAGCTGTGTATGTGTAAGTTGGGTGTTTATTTAGTCAAGATATTGTATGAACGAAATGTGCAGGTGGTGAATAAAAATGGGCTTTATTTCCTATGTTATTTTAGACTTTTATACAGTGCGTACACTCTTTTTATCCACTTACTTTCCAACGCGCCATATTTGTTCTAGCAATATACTTACAACCGTACCTACAAATAAACCATTACCGAATATATATTGCATAATAGACGGCAAGGATTGGAGTGCTCCAGACGGTAAAAACATTACGCCGCTGCCAAATAATACTGCAACGCCTAAGATCGTTACATTCCTTTCACTCATCGGCACTTGTTTTATATTATTAAATCCAATTCCAATTAACTGTACGAACGAAGCCATTAAAACAGCCGATGCAACAGCTGATGGTAAAGATGCTAAGTAACGAATAATACTTGGAAAAAGAGACATTACGACTAGTAACGCACATGCCATTAAGAACGATCGTATATACTTTTGTTTTGTTAAACGTATAAATCCTGCCGTTGCTGGTAACGGAACGACACCTACAGTTGAAAATACAGAAGAGATGAGATGTGAAATCCCCCCAACCCATGTTCCATCTTTCAACTGTTTTTGTTCAATAGTCGCTTTATGAATAGTTGCTTGATTAATTGCTATAATAGCTGCCACCGTATTCGAAACTAAAATACATACCATAACGAAACTTGATACAGCCATACCTGTATTCCATTTTGGAAGTCCCCAAGCAAATATATGTGGAAGTTGCACAAAATGAGTTACTTGAGATGGGATTGTCACTTTTCCTGCAATGAGAAAAATAATCCACCCACTAATTAATCCTATTAAAACTGCATAACTTTTGACAAAGCCTTTTCCAAAATTAGATAGTATAATAACGAACAGAAATATACTAAACGCGATCATTGCTGTAAATCCGTCGATTTGAGAAATAGTAGCTGTAATTCCTAACATTCCTTTTAAAAATACACCACTTAATTGTAAACATAATAAAAGTAAAAACGTCCCTGTCACAAGCGGCGTAAATAAAAATAAAATACGTCCTATAAAACCAGTTACTCCTAATCCTATTAAAATAACACCGGAGATTATCATTCCTAATTCTAAAATTTGCAGTGTACTATGTAATTGATCCTGTCCGGCCGTTGCATAAGCAAGTACGGTAAATACACCAACCCAAGATCCAGCCGGCCCATCCGCAATTGGCAGTCTATGCCCAAGCCACCCTTGTAAAAAAGAAGATATACCAACTACAAAAAACGTACGCTGCATTAAATAAAATATTTCTTCCGTCGTAAGATGAAATAATCCGCCAACGACAATTGGTAGTGCGATTGAATTTGCTAATAAAAATATAAACCATTGCAAAGTTCCCATAATATGATTTTGGTTATGTTGATTGTCCAATTTTTTCATCCCTTCTAGCTTTCCTATAAAAATATATTGTAAGAATAAAAAAGAAGAGTTCTATACTCACCATTAGAACCCTCCTCAAAATATTTAAACGATTCTTCTACACAAGATTATTTAATTCCACCTCATTTAAACTTCCAACAACAATATTTCCTTTATACACGACTAAACGTTTTTCTGTTTGACGCGCTACTGCTTCAGCAGCGCATGTCGCATTCGTCAAAACAAAGCTCGCTTCATCCCCTACATTCGGCCATACTCGCTTCCCTTCATTATTTAACGTTTCTTTTCCTCCTGTAATAAAGCGGAGTGCTTTTCCTAAAGACCTTTCGTCACTCCACCCAAAACGCTCTGCTAATCGATTCGCCTTTTGAAGCATATCACCTGTTCCAAACGGTGACCAATGATCTGTAATGCTATCATTGCCTAATGCAACCTTAACACCTTTTTTATCTAATAACGGAATTGGGATTACTTGTTTACCAATTGGCACTGTTGAAGTAATATCAATATTTACATTTGCGAGTCTTTCTGCCACTTCTTCAGCCTCTTTATCAGTAACACCACCAAGTCCAAGTGCATGACTAATCGTTACACGGCCTTGCCATCCTGCTTCTTCTGTTAAACTTGCCAATCTCTTCATCGTAAACGTTCCAAGATTATTCGCATCGTGCAAATGAATATCAACATCCGCATTAAATTCTACTGCGATATCCATAATTGTATGTAATGACTTTTCAATGTCATTATCTACTGTAGCTGGATCTACTCCTCCGACTAGATGAGCACCCATACGCATCGCATCTTTCACGAGTTGCACAGAATCACTGCGCAATAATCCATGTTGCGGAAACGCAACAATTCTACTAGACACTCGATTTTTATATGTTTCTAATGCCGCTAACGTCGCCTCCAGATTACCAAGCCCAATAATCGGATCGACATTACAATGCGTTCTAATATTCGTTGCACCATTTTGCAGTAGTAACTCTAGCATATTTTCCGCTCTATTTTGGGCAGTCGCTAATTGCTTTGGTAAAATTTTTTCTTCTTCATTAAAACGTGTAAAAATACTTTCTGCTGGCATACAAGCTTTCCATGGGCCACTATAATATGTTTTATCAATGTGAATGTGCATCTCTTTGAAAGCTGGCAACATTAATAAGTTCTTAGCATCAAAAGTTACTATATCTTCCTCTTGAACAATCCCTTTTATAATTTTTTTAATTCGACCATCTTCAATAAGTAAACTGCATAATTCTGTTTCTGTTTGTGAAATTCTCTCTTCTTCATATGTATATCCTGATTCAAGCATTACGTTAGTCAACCAATATACTGTCATCTCTATTTCCCCACCCTTTATTAAAAATCACCTCATAACTACAAGTTTAATATCCACTGAAAATTAAGACAATTAATACGATCACTTCTCACAAAAAAATGTAATACAACCCCATAGTCTTCTCATAAATTTCCATATAGAATAAAAGTATGCAGTTTGATATAAAAAGGAGTTGATTGGAATATGTCAAAAAAGTTATGTAAATCCGAAACTGATAAAATGCTATTTGGTATATGTGGTGGTTTAGGAGAATATTTTGATATTAGCTCTACTCTTATTCGTATCATTTGGGTTATTGCTGTTTTATGTTTTGGGACAGGATTTTTAGTTTATTTCATTTGTTTATTACTTATGCCACGTTCGTACTAACGGCATTATTTCACATACTTAAGAAGAGCAAATCACCTATAGAATCCTATAGGTGATTTTTTCATGAAGAATATTTCATCGTTAAATGTAATACCGCTACTTCTTCTTCTTCATTTTTATAAATATGCTTCTTATTCGCTTCAAATTGAATGGAATCAAACTCATTTAATTCGTATACATCATTCTCCACTTGAATAGACACTTTCCCTTTCATTACCGTTACAAGCTCAATCGCACCTTCATGATGAGCTTCTGGCTCATATATACTATTTGATCGTAAACAAGCACGGTGCATTTCCATCCCTGTTTCTTTCGTATAACGGAACATCGTTTCTAAATGCCACGCTTGTCCTTCATCTACTGCAAATCCTTCTCCACAGCGCGCAACAGCTACAGGTTCTCCAACAACCATTAATCTGGATAAAGGAATTGATAACCCTTTCGTTATTTTCCAAATGACAGCTAGTGTCGGATTTGTTTCCCCTCTTTCGATCTTTCCTAATGTTAATTTACTAACTCCTGTTTTATGAGCTAATTCTTCTAAACTTAATTTCTGTTCATTTCGAATTTGTCTCAATAACTGTCCAACTTGTTGAATGACTTCTTTCGTTTGCATATCTTCATTTTCTTTCATATATAAAACCACCTTAAAGTATAAAATAGTTTACTTTTAATAATTAAAAGTATATCATACTATACATAATTATTTATTTTCGAAAGGAGTGTTATACTTCATGCGCGCAATTTTATTAGGTCTTTTATCATCGGCCTTTTTTTCTGCAACCTTTATTATTAATAGAGCAATGAATGTATCTGGAACGAGCTGGGCTTGGACAGCTTCCTTCCGTTTTTTATTTGCTCTTCCTATTTTATTCCTTATCGTTTTATTTCGCAAAAACTTTAGGGGATTATGGGAAGAGTTAAAAAAACATCCATTGGCATGGATCGGATGGGGTTCTGTTGCCGGTATTGGTTTTTATTCTTTATTAAGTTTCGCAGCTGTCTTTTCTCCAGCTTGGCTCGTTGCTGGAACTTGGCAAGTTACGATTTTAGCTGGTTTACTACTATCACCACTATTTTTCGTGAAAATAGAAACAAAATCAGGTACGAAACTTGTACGTGGAAAAATTCCACTTCGTAGCTTATATGTTGCATTATTTATTTTACTTGGTGTAATTTGTATGCAAGCAACTGCCGCAGGCCATATTACAATGACTCAGTTCATTTCAGGTTTTTTACCTGTCGTATTAGCCGCTTTCTTATATCCGTTCGGTAACCGAAAAATGATGGAGCTTGTTGGTGGACGCCTTGATACGTTCCAACGTGTATTAGGAATGGCAATTGGAAGTCTTCCTATAACAATCTTGCTTGGTATATACGGATTTTCTACTACTGGCATTCCAACATCCAACCAAATACTTCAAGGATTTTTGTTAGCATTATGTTCCGGCGTTATTGCAACGATGACATTTTTCTTTGCTACTGACTTAGCAAAAGATAACCTCGCTCTACTTGGAGCTGTTGAAGCAACACAAGCTGGAACGATGGTCTTTACCGTACTTGGAGAAATCATTTTCTTAAATGGTTCACTCCCTGGAGGACTTTCTCTCATCGGAATGATTATTATCATATTAGGAATGGTTGCAAATAGTATTTTAAACCGTTCTGTTCCAGTCGTTAAACAGAAAAAATCAGCATAAAAAAAGGGTATGGTTCTATAGAGATGAACCATACTCTTTTTTATTGTCCCCCTATTTCGCCTTATCAGAATAGTATTTCATTGGCTGCTTATACTAAAACTTATGTTATAATACGTTTCATGCGCATTAATAGGAGGTAAATTATGTTAAAAAAAGCAATCGCTGAATTTATTGGTACATTTGTACTTGTATTATTCGGAACTGGAGTAGCTGTCACTGGCGGCGGAATTGAAGGAATTGGAACATTAGGAATCGCTATGGCTTTCGGTCTATCTATTGTAGCTATGGCATATAGCATCGGAACAATTTCTGGATGTCACATTAACCCAGCAGTATCAGTAGCTATGTTCATCAACAAACGAATGAACGCTATGGAACTTTGTTATTATGTATTAGCTCAAATTTTAGGTGGTTTATTAGGAACTGCAACGTTAGTAACAATTTTAAAATCTGCTAAAACACCTTTAGATAATTTAGGACAAAATGGTTTCGGAACTCTTGGTTTATCTGGAGCATTTTTAGTTGAGTTCATTTTAACTTTCGTATTTATTTTAGTTATCGTTGCTGTAACAGGTAAAAAAGGAAGTTCTTCTTTAGCTGGACTAGTAATTGGTTTCACATTAGTTTTAATTCACTTATTAGGAATTCCGTTAACTGGAACATCTGTTAACCCAGCTCGTAGTATCGCACCAGCTTTATTTGTTGGTGGAGAAGCACTTTCTCAACTATGGGTATTCATCGTAGCACCAATTCTTGGTGGTATCTTCGCAGCTATCGTAGGTAAATTCATTTTAAATACTGAAAAATAGAATTTTCAATATTTCTGAATAAAAAAAGGCGAGCCCTCATTATGAGGAAGCTCGCTTTTTTTATTCTTTCATTTTAGACTTTAAATTTGTAACTAATTGATCTACCGTTACATTTGCAAGTACGTTTTCCATCGCTTCTTGCGCTTGCATTAAAATAATTTCTAATACTGATTGAATATTAGCTCCTACTGGACATTCAATGTTGGGATTTTCATGGAAGGAAAATAGCTGTCCTTCTTCTACAACTTCCACTGCTTTATATACATCAAGTAATGTAATTTCTTCTAAATCTCGAGCAAGTGTCGTACCACCTTTACCAGCTTGTACATCAACAAGTCCTGCTCTCTTCAACATTCCTGTAATGCGACGAATCACAACTGGATTTGTATTCACACTACCGGCAATCCATTCAGAGGTACAGCGAGAGTTTCGATCTATCGCAAGTAATGTCAGCATATGAACACCTACTGTAAAACGACTACTAATCCCCATCTGCACACCCTCCTTTTTATTCATTCTATTAAAAGACGACTCTTATCATTATATACTATTTTTAATTTATACATAAAGAAAAAGCATGATTTCAATAGGAAATCATGCTTTTCTCTCATTATTGACGCTTTATAAATTTCGCTAAATCTTTAAATTTCACTTTATCTGAGTAATTCATTACGCCGTTTACGTAAATGCGGCTTGTAACAGCATTTAATACCGCAATTGTCGCCAATAAGACTGCTAATGTTATCGTAATTTCTAGCATACCTGCTTCACCAGCTACAATACGTGAGAAGGTAACCATCGGTGTAAAAAATGGAACGTAAGAACTTACAACGACGATAGTACTATTCGGATCACTTAATGATTTAATACTAATAAAGAATGCAGCCATAATTAAAATCATTACCGGGAAAGATACAGCTTGTAAATCCTCCGTCTTAGACACGACAGCTCCAGCAGCAGCATACATCATCGCATAAAGTAAATATCCCGTAATGAAATAAACAAGAAACATGCTGATAACCTTTGCATCTAATTTCGTAAAGTCAATTGGAATACCAAATAGTGAGGCACTTTCTAAATCGACCCAACCTAACAAATATGGAATAAGATAACCACACGCCAATATGACAAGTTGCAATAACGCCGTTGAAACAACCGCTAAAATTTTCGCATACATCATCGTAAGAGGCTTCACTTTCGGAAGCATTACTTCCATTACACGTGACGCCTTTTCAGATGCAATATTCATTGCGATTGTATTTCCGAACGCTACAATAAACATATATAAAGCAAATGTAAAGAAATAGGCAATTCCGAAAGAAGATGTACGATCTTTTATCGCTTCTTGCTTTACTTGAATTTCTGTTTGTAATTGCTGTGCAATTTCTGTTGAAACATTATTTTTGGCAATCGTCACCATCGTATATTGTTGCTTTAAATATCCTGCCATAATTGCAGAAGTTGCTTGGCTTGGAAATCCATTATACATATATGTAATCGATGGAGCCCCATCCTTTTCCGTCACATAGAATAGACCATCTAAATCGCCTTCTTCTACTTGCTTATGCAGTTTATCAAAATCATCCTTTGAACCAATTGTTATTTTTGCTGATGGCAATAGCTTATTTAGCTCATCTTTTTGTACTTTATATGTGGAACTCTCTACTACAACTGCAATTTTATCTTTATCCTTATTTTTATCATCGCCTGAAGTAAAATGATTAAATGCAAAAATCCCAAACACAACTAAAAATAAAATCGCACTCGTAATTAATGATTTTTTAGATAAAAATGCTTCCCTAAAATAAAATGAAAATACGTGAGAAAATTTACGCATCGTTATTTCGCCCTCTCTACAAAGATTTCGTTTAACGTCGGCTCTAACATTTTGAATTGTCGTAAGCTAACACCTTGCTCTTGCAACTGTTGCAAAATCTTGAGAGCTTCCGCATCGTCTTGTACTTTCACATAAAGAAGGCCTTGTTGTTTTTCATACGATACATGTATAGCTTCTAATCCCTTTTCATTCTCTACTGTATCTTCAATCGTTAAATTACGGAAACCGTATTCTTTCTTAATATCACTTAGCTGTCCTTTTACGACTGCTTCACCTTTTTTCAAAATACATACATGTTGGCAAAAAGCCTCTACTTGTTCCATACGATGACTTGATAAAATAATCGTCTTTCCGCTCTGTACTTGTTCTTCAATAATACTAGCTAACATCCCAGCATTAACTGGATCGAGGCCGCTGAATGGTTCATCTAAAATGAGAAGTTCCGGATTATGAAGAAGAGCAGCAATTAATTGGATTTTTTGCTGATTCCCTTTTGAAAGCTCTCCAGCCGTTTTAAATTTATATTCTGGTATCGCTAAACGCTCTAACCAGTGATCAATAGCGTGATCCACTTCTTTCTTCGACATTCCTTCTAATCTACCAAAATATCGCAGCTGATCTATTACTCTACTTTTTGTATATAAACCTCTTTCTTCTGGTAAATACCCAATTGTTACACCACTATTTCCAAATGCTTTTCCATCCCATGTAATCGAACCTTCATTAGGCGTTAATAATCCGAGAAGCATTTTGATTGTTGTTGTTTTCCCTGCACCATTTCGTCCAAGTAACCCTAGTACTTCACCTTTTGGTAACGAAATTTGCAAACCGTTAACTGCTTTTGATTCCCCAAATTGTTTCGTTAAGTTTTGAATTTGTAAACTCAAGTATAAAGCCTCCCCTTTAGTATCATTCGTACTCTCTTTCAAAGACTATGTTTATTCAAGACAAAATATAGCACCGCGCTTCATCCTCTTATATGTAAACATCGTCATTAATCCATCATTTGTTCTATTTAGTTAAAATTGTAAATAACAAAGTTCTTTTTGTCAATTATAATTGTCAT